>NZ_PNOZ01000179.1:0-782 GCF_002879555.1 Verrucosispora sp. ts21
CCGCCGACGGCGCGTAGTTGGGCGGTGTCGGCGGAGATGTTGCAGGTCCAGAAGAGACGAAGGACCTCACGATCGGCCGGGCGCTGCACGGGCCCGGCCGATCGCGACCAGCCGGGGCGTGCTGCTACCGCTGCACCGTCAGGGGCGGTAGCGGTAGCCCATGCCGGGTTCGGTGATGAGGTGTCGTGGTCGGGCGGGGTCGGTTTCCAGTTGTGGCGGAGTTGGGCCATGTACTGACGCAGGTAGCCGGTCTCGTTCTGGTACTCCGGTCCCCACACGTCCTGCAGCAGCTGACGTTGGGTGATCAGCTTGCCGGGATGGCGCAGCAGTCGTTCGAGGACACCCCACTGGGTGGGGGTGAGCCGGACCTCGGCGCCGTCGTCGCGGGTCACGGTTCGTTCGGCGAGGTCGATCGTGTGCCGCCCCACGCGTGCCTGGCTGCCCGCTCGCCCGTCGGCGGTGGTGTGGCGGCGGGTGACGGCGCGGATGCGGGCGAGCAGCTCGTCGACGCCGAACGGCTTGGTCACGTAGTCGTCCGCGCCGGCGTCGAGGGCGGTGACCTTGTCGTCGCTGCCGGCCCGGCCGGAGAGCACGATGATCGGTACGCTGGTCCAGCCGCGCAGCCCTCGGATGACCTCGCGATGGCGGTCACTGTCGACGGCCACCGCGACATCCTCGGCATCTGGGCCGGTGACGGCGGCGAGGGCGCCAAGCACTGGCTGCACGTGCTGAAGAACCGCGGCGTCGCCGACGTGCTGATGCTCGTCTGCGACGGGCTCAAG
>NZ_PNOZ01000180.1:0-772 GCF_002879555.1 Verrucosispora sp. ts21
CACGGAAACCACCGCCGGGACGGTCACCGCTGTCACGGCGGAACCCGCCCTCACGACGGTCGCCGCCGTCGCGGAAGCCGCCGGAACGTTCCCTGTTGTCGGGGCGGAAACCACCCTCACGGCGGTCGCCACCGCGGAAGCCACCAGAGCGCTCACCATCACGGGAGCCGCCCTCACGGCGGTCGCCGCCACGGAAACCACCGCCGGGACGGTCACCGCTGTCACGGCGGAACCCGCCCTCACGGCGATCACCGCCGCGGAAGCCACCCTCACGGCGGTCGCCGCCCTGGAAGCCACCGGAGCGCTCGCCGCCCTCGCGGCGGAACCCGCCCTCGCGACGGTCGCCGCCACGGAAACCACCGCCGGGACGGTCACCGCTGTCACGGCGGAACCCGCCTTCACGGCGGTCGCCGCCCTCGCGGAAACCGCCCTCGCGGCGGTCGCCGTCACGGCGGAAACCGCCGGAACGGGAACGGTCAGCCCCGTCACCGCGTCCCTCACGGGAACCACGGTCCCGGTCGCGATCGTCGCGGTACGACGGGCGGTCGTCCCGGCGGAAGCCGCGGTCACGGCCCTCGGGCCGGCCCTCCTGGCTCCGGGGACGGTCTCCGCCCTGAGCTCCTGAACTCACAGGTACATCCTTCCTCAGTGCGCCATTCCATGGCGCAACGCAGTCGAGGGCCGACCCGATTCCGGGTGGCCCTCGACTGTGACGTGTGTCCGGCGGTGTCCTACTCTCCCACACCCTCCCGAGTGCAGTACCATCGGCGCT
>NZ_PNOZ01000181.1:0-692 GCF_002879555.1 Verrucosispora sp. ts21
GCGTCGTGGAATCGGACGGTGGAACGGACCTGCCCCACCCAATACTCCGGATCCGACCACTGCGACGTCACCGGCTGTCCCGTCACCGTCGACACCGCCGACACCACCGGCTCCGCAAAAGACAACTCCCGAACCACAGCCCGGAACTCATCCAACATCGGATCCATCAACGACGAATGAAACGCATGCGACACCACCAACGACCTCGACCGACACGACAACCGACCCACCACCGACTCCACCGCACCCGCCACCCCCGACAACACCACCGACCGCGGCCCATTCACCGCACCAACCGACACACCATCCACCAACAACGGCACCACCTCCTCCTCAGAGGCCTGCACCGCCACCATCACCCCACCCGCCGGCAACGCCTGCATCAACCGACCCCGCGCACCCACCAACCGACACGCATCCGACAACGACAAAACACCCGCCACATGAGCCGCAGCAATCTCCCCCACCGAATGACCCACCACCACATCCGGCCGCACACCCCACGACTCCAACAACCGAAACAGCGCCACCTCCACCGCAAAAATCGCCGGCTGCGCATTCCCCGTCGCATCCACATCCCCCGCATCCCACACCAGACGCGAACACACCTCCTCCCACACCCGCCGAAACACCGGAAACACCCCCACCAAACCCTCACCCATCCCCACCCACTGCGACCCCTGACCGGTGAA
>NZ_PNOZ01000183.1:0-621 GCF_002879555.1 Verrucosispora sp. ts21
TCTTGTTCCCCCTGTACGAGGAAGGTCTTCGGGTCAGCTGTTCCAGTGTTCGGCGACGAGGTCGGCGGCCTGCTGTTCCCACTGGGCGTAGTGGAAGGGGTAGGCGGAGACCTGGACGGTCTGGGCGGCTTCGGTCAGGGGCATGTTCTGCCAGCCGTCGACCTGCTTGAGGCCCTTGAGGAAGGCGGTGGTGGAGTATTCGGGGTCGGTGATCTGCTCGACGGTGCCCCAGCCGCTGGACGGGCGCTGCTGGAACAGGCCCTGGGAGTCGTGGTCGTTGCGGTCGCCGAGGTGGCCGAGGTTCTCCAGCTTCGACTCCTGCAGCGCGGTGGCGATGGAGACGACGGCGGCGCGTTCGTCCATGCCGGTCTTCTTGGTGGCGGCGATGATCGCCTTGGTGTTGGCGACCTGTTCGTCGTTGAGGTCGATGTGGGACTGGTTGCCTTGGACGCCGTGGGGGATGAGCTTGGCGGTGTCGGGCTTGGTGGCCTGGGCGACGGTGGCGGTGCTGGTGTTCGTGGTGGTGTCGGTGTGGTTGAGCGGGCCGGCGGCGAGGCCACCGGCGACGGTGAGACCGGCGATGGCGAGGACGCTCTTACGCAGCATGGTGTTCATGATCAA
>NZ_PNOZ01000184.1:0-613 GCF_002879555.1 Verrucosispora sp. ts21
CTGGTAGCGAAATTCCTTGTCAACTAATTATTGACCTGCACGAAAGGCGCAATGATCTCCCTACTGTCTCAACATTGGACTCGGTGAAATTATGGTACCAGTGAAAACGCTGGTTACCCGCATCAAGACGACAAGACCCCGTGGAGCTTTACTATAACTTCGTATTGAAAATTGGTTTAGCATGTGTAGGATAGGTGGGAGACTTTGAAGCTGGGACGCTAGTTCTAGTGGAGTCAACCTTGAAATACCACCCTTGCTAAATTGATTTTCTAACCCGTTCCCCTTATCTGGGAAGGAGACAGTGCGTGGTGGGTAGTTTGACTGGGGCGGTCGCCTCCTAAAGAGTAACGGAGGCGTTCAAAGCTACACTCAATATGGTCAGAAACCATATGCAGAGCACAAAGGTAAAAGTGTGGTTGACTGCAAGACTTACAAGTCGAGCAGGTGCGAAAGCAGGACTTAGTGATCCGGCGGTACATTGTGGAATGGCCGTCGCTCAACGGATAAAAGCTACCCCGGGGATAACAGGCTAATCTTCCCCAAGAGATCACATCGACGGGAAGGTTTGGCACCTCGATGTCGGCTCATCGCATCCTGGAGCTGGAGTCGGTTC
>NZ_PNOZ01000185.1:0-602 GCF_002879555.1 Verrucosispora sp. ts21
AGTTAACGGCTGATCTTGGTTGTTGAGGTGGTCAGTTGTTGGCCGGGGTGAGTCGGCCTTCGAAGACGATCTGGAAGGCGTTCAGGGGTGCTTTCCAGCGCATGGTCCAGCGTCGGCGTCCGGTGCCGGTGGGGTCGAGGCTCATCAAGGCCATGTAGACACACTTCAAGGCGGCTTGCTCGTTGGGGAAGTGGCCGCGGGCTCGGACGGCTTTGCGGATGCGGGCGTTGACTGACTCGATCGCGTTGGTGGAGCAGATGACCTTGCGGATTTCGACGTCGAAGGCGAGGAAGGGCACGAACTCGGCCCAGGCGTTCTCCCACAGCTTCACGATCGCCGGGTATTTCTTGCCCCAGGCGTCGGTGAACTCGAGGAACCGTTCGGTCGCGGCGTCCTCGGTCGGCGCGGTGTAGACGGGCTTGAGCGCTTTGGCGATCTTGTCCCAGTCCTGGCGGGCGGCGTAGCGGAACGAGTTGCGCAGCAGGTGCACCACGCACGTCTGCACGATTGTGCGCGGCCACACCGTCTCGACCGCCTCGGGCAGGCCCTTGAGCCCGTCGCAGACGAGCATCAGCACGTCGGCGACGCCGCGGTTCTTCAGC
>NZ_PNOZ01000186.1:0-596 GCF_002879555.1 Verrucosispora sp. ts21
CGGCTACCTTGTTACGACTTCACCCCAGTCATTAGTCCTGCCTTAGGCAATGGTCTCCGAAGTTAACTCACCGACTTTGGGCATTACCAACTCCCATGGTGCGACGGGCGGTGTGTACAAAACCCGAGAACGTATTCACCGTAGCGTAGCTGATCTACGATTACTAGCGATTCCGACTTCATGAAGTCGAGTTGCAGACTTCAATCCGAACTGAGATCGGTTTTTTGAGATTTGCTCCATGTCACCATATTGCTTCTCTTTGTACCGACCATTGTAGCACGTGTGTTGCCCCACTCGTAAGAGGCATGATGATTTGACGTCGTCCCCACCTTCCTCCTGGTTACCCAGGCAGTATCTCTAGAGTCCTTAACTTAATATTAGTAACTAAAGAAAAGGGTTGCGCTCGTTGCAGGACTTAACCTAACATCTCACGACACGAGCTGACGACAACCATGCACCATCTGTCATTCTGTTAACCTCCACTATATCTCTATAGCTTTGCAGAAGATGTCAAGAGTGGGTAAGCCGGCGCCGTCCGTCCTTCCGTTCGTCTTCCTCCCTCCCGGCCTCTCCCGCCGACCGCGGGCGTGGTGGTG
>NZ_PNOZ01000018.1:0-101591 GCF_002879555.1 Verrucosispora sp. ts21
GGGGAAGGGCCGGCCCCTGGTGGGGGCCGGCCCTTTGGGTGTGTGGGTGGTGTCAGCTGGTGGCGCTGTAGCCGCGGGTGGCGATCCAGTCGGCGAGGTTGTCGGTGGTGAGCCAGTACTCGGCGGTGGCGGGGTTGGCGGAGTCGGCGATCTTGACCTGCTTGCCGGCGTCGCGGTAGCCGGTGACGCTGACGTAGTGGCCGCCTTCGAAGCTGTGGGTGGTGCCGGTGGTGTCAGTGGTGGTGCCGGCGATGTTGGCGACCACGGCACGGCCGTCATCGACAGTGCGCTTGACGTCCTCGCGCAGCTTGTCGGTCTGCTTGTCGTCGGCCTTGGTACCGGGGATCTCCACCGAGCGGTAGACGTCCTTACCGGTTTCCTTGTTCAGCACCGGGGTGATGTCGTTGATGGAGTCGGTGCCGTTCTCGGTGGTGCCCATGCGCTTGGCCATGTCGTGCTGGTCGATGTTCTTGCCCTGCACGGACAGGGCGTTGCGGGTGGCGGCGGGGCCGCAGTAGTAGAAGGTGTCCTGGGCTTCGTAGCGCACGTCGAGCTGTCGTTCGGTCTTGTGGTCGCGAGCAGCGGCGACGCCGGGGGTGGTCTGGGCGGCGATGGCGGGGGCGGCGATGCCACCGGCGGTGGCGGCGGCAGCGGCGATGGTCAGAGCGGTCTTACGCAGCATGGTGGTACGCATGATGGTGTTCCGCCTTTCGATCGGGGGTGCGCGCGGCCAGCGATGGGGTCGCGGGTGCCGCGCGAAAGGGGGAGATGGTGCGAAGTGGATCGGGCCGGCTCAGGCACCGGCCGGGGGCCGTTCGCGATGTCCGGGAGATGTGTAACGCCGGGTGGGGGGCGGCCATTCCGGCCCGGTCCCGGGGGCGTCGCCGAGGGGGCGTCGCGGTTACCCCCTGTACAACGCCCGGGCTGGGGGCATCATTCCGCCGCCACGGTGACCCGACGCACGCCCATCCGGGCACGAACCGGTCAGCCGTCACGATCGTCGGACTCACGCCAAGCCAGGGTGGGGTGTCGGGGCGGCGGGGGAAGTCGCGGTGGGGCGTTTTCGGACACCGGGAGCGGGAAAGCCGGGCCGGCAGGTAGCCGACACGATCGGGGGAGGGCCCGTGGTGCAGCAGGGCCGATCCGTGGCAATCCGTCAGCATCCGGCACCGGTGGCCGGGGCGCCGTTGTGGTGTGATGCGCGGGAGTACGGACTACAGGGCGACGGGACGACGAACGACCAGCCCGCGCTGGCGGCGCTGGTGGACCGCCTCGGCGAGGGGTACGCGGCCGACGGGCGGGCCCGGGTCATCTACTGCCCGCCCGGAATCTACTCGATCCGGGACGCGGGCACCGTGTGGCGCAGTGGGGTGTCCCTGATCGGCGCGGGTTCGGGCGCGACCCGGTTCCTGCTGAGCAACGAGGGTAACCGCGCCGAACCGACACCGTTGGCGTACTGGACGACCGTCCAGCACGGTGCGGACCGCGACCGGCACATCGCCGACTGCACCTTCGCCGACTTCGAGATCGACGGCTCCGGCGTGGCCATGACCCAGTACGACTATCTGGCGAAGGGACTGGGGCTTCAGTACGTGGTGCGAGGTGTGTTCCGCAATCTGTACATCCATCACACCGGGGCCACCGGGCTCGGATGCGACTTCCTCCAGGACTGCCTGATCGACGGGGTGGTCGCGGTGGGCTGCGGCCGGCTGGACAACGGCGAGCAGATGGGCGGCGCAGGGATCGGCGTCGGCATCGGCGGTTGGGGTGACGTGGAACGCTGCACCATCTCCAACTGCACCACCCTCGGCAACGGCACCAACGGCATCTTCCTGGAGTTGCAGAAGCCGTACTGGACGCCGCCGCGGGGGTATCGCATCATCGCCTGCCACAGCCAGGCCAACCGGTTCGGCATCTCCGACTGGGGTGCGGACGGGCTGATCGTGTCGGCCTGCACCATGACCGGCAACCTGGAGGCCGGCTTCGACGTGTCCGCCAACGGCACCGCCGGCATCGCCGGACGGGGCGGCATCCTCACCAGTTGCGTCATCGACCGCAACGTCGGCGACGGGATCAGTGTGGGCAACACCCCCGGGCCGTACACCATCGAGGGCAACCGGATCAGCGGCAACGGGCGTCACGGCTATCACCAGCATGACCTCGGCAATGGCTTCGAAGGCCCGGCCATGGACATCGTCATCGACGGCAACCAGTTCTGGGACAACGGCCTGGACGGAATCCGGATCGACCGACCGACGATCGACACGGTGGTGGTGGACAACCGGATCCGTAACAACGGGCGGCAGTGCGCCCTGGCCGCCACGGGCTCGGGCGAGTCGGTGCACTACGCACGCCGTGCCATGACGGACCGCTCCGCGCACTGGCCGGTCGACGGCCACCGGGGCAAGGTGCTGCGAGTCGGCACCCGTTACGCGGTGGTGGTCGCCAACACCGACACCGACCTGTCCCTGGCCGACCTGCGTCCCGATGCCGAGAACGCGTGGAACGAGGACGTGCCGCCGCCCGGCGCCGCCTACGAACTGCCCAGCTCGGTGCCGGTCCGCGCCGGCATCACCATCAACAGCGAACTGCGCTCGGCGACGGTGCGCGGAAACCGGATCTGGGACAACCGGGAGAACCCGACGCAGGGCTACGGCATGTGGATCACACCGCAGGGCAGCTGCGTGTCCTGCCGGGTCGAGGACAACGACCTGGCGGGCAACGCCGAGGGAGCGCTGCGGCTGGAGAACCTCCCCGAGGGCGGTCGCTGGGAACGCAACCACGTCGAGGTGGACTGAGCCTCCGGTCGGGCGGTGGTCAGTCCTGCTCGCCGGCCGGAAAGAAGGAGTTGGCCTCCGCGTGCCGGTTGCGCAGGCGATCCCGGATCTCCTCCGGGGAGTACGCGCGTCGCCGTCGCTCGGCTCGCGCGATGACCACACCGGACGCCGCCACACCGGCCAGACCAGCGAGACCGAGAACCTTCCACCACCGAACTCGTCGCCGCATCCGCCTAGGGTAGACCCTCATGAGTATCAGCCTGGACGAGGCGGTCGAACTGACCCGTACCGGCGATGTGTGGGTGTTCCGGGGACGCAGCGTGCCCGACCGGGCCATCCAGTGGACCACCAACAGCCCGGTCAACCACGTCGGCATGGCGGTCGTGCTTGACGACATGCCGCCGCTGATGTGGCACGCGGAGCTCGGCCGGTCGCTGCCAGACATGTGGACCGGCACCCACCAACGCGGCGTGCAACTGCACGACCTGCGCGACGCGGTCTGTGTCTGGGCCAACCGGTACGGGCAGCGCGCCTGGCTGCGCCAGCTGGAGCCACCGGCCGACCCGGAGATGGAACGGGCGGTGTTGCGGACCATCGCCCGGCTGGACGGCACCCCCTTCCCGTCCACCGCCCAGTTGGCGTGGCGGTGGCTGCGCGGGCGGGTGCCCACGCCGCAGCTGCCCACGCCGCGCCTGCCCAGGCGGGCCGCCCGGCAGCGTCCCGCACCCTCCGGTGAGTCGACCCTGGAGACCGCGTACTGCGCGGAGGTCGTCGCGGTCACCTACGAGGCAATGGGATTGCTGCCCGCCGGCCGGCGTCCGAACTGGTACGACCCGGGTCGTTTCTGGAGCGGCGACGACCTCGGTCTGCAGGCCGGTGCCCGGCTCGGCAGCGAGATCGAGGTACGGATGCCGGCCCGCTGAGGTTTGCTCGGCCGGCTGACCGGCAACTTCCTGCGGTGTGACTGCCTCCACCGATCTCGATGCCCTGACCGACTTCTTCGACCGGTACGGCGTGGCCCTGACCTCCGGCGATCTGCCGGCGATCGCCGGCTGCTACACCCTGCCGGGGCTGGTGGTCGCCGACACCTACAGCTTCTCGTTCACCTCGACCGCGGCGGTGGCACTGTCCTTCGTGGGGGCCGCGCCGGATTACACCGAGCGGGAACTGGTCGCCGCGCATGCCGACATCGAACAGATTCAGCCCATCTCGGCTCTGCTCACCCTGGTGGCGGTCCGCTGGGAGTTCCTGGACAGCCAGGGGCGGCAGGTGCCGGGCGAGCGGTACCGCTATCTGCTGCGGACGACCGATGACGGGCCGGTGATCTGCACCGTCATGCGGACCGGCTGAGGCCGCCGGCAAGGGCATGACCCAGGCCGGTACGCCGAGCGTCTGGTCCCGCCGCCCCGGTGGTTTTGTCCCCGGTTTCCACGTGGCTAGGCTGTCGCATCGGTGACCGTGAGGGGGCCTGGATGGCAGTGCGTCCGGTGGGCGACGACAGCGGCGAACCGAGCGGCCGGCGGATCGTACCCAACGTGATCGCCTCGGCCCCGTGGGTGGCGACCCTGGTCGGTGTCGCGGTGCTTGCCCTGCTGCTGGTGGTGGCGATGCTGTCGTTCCGCGAGCCGGAGCAGCCGACGGCCTGGTCTCCCGGCCCGCCGCTGGCCCTGCCGGAGCCGGAGTCCACACCCACCACCACGCCTTCCCGTGGCTCCGGTCCGACCGCTACGCCGACGACAGCACCGACCCGCTCGGCACCCACCCGCAGCGCCACGTCGAGCCCATCCGTTCCGTCGTCGCCGAACGCCTCGTCGGCACGGGCGGCCGACGAGCCGTCCGCATCGGCCACCCCGACTGTGAAACCGTCGACGTTCCTCGACCTCGGCGGGGTGGAAGCCACGTACCGGGTGATGAGCAGCGACCCGGGTTCCTTCCAGGCGGAGCTGGTGATCAGCAATGACACCGCCGGGGCGGTGGGTTGGGTGGTGGACCTGCGCTTCACCAGCGAGGTCACCGGCGTCCGCGCTTCCAGCGGCCCGGGCGTCTCGGTGGGCATCAAGGGCGTCGGCTGGTACGTGCTCAGTGGTACCGGTCAGCTTGCCGCCGAGGCACAGCAGACGGTACGGCTACGGGTCAGCCGTACCGGGGGTGGTGAATACCCGGCACAATGCACTGTCAACGGCTCGGTGTGCGCGCTGTCCTGACCGTCCTGTCGGGTCGCTGAGAAGGCGGTCGGGTACTTTCCGAGATCACTAATGATCGTTACCCTTGCCGGGCTGCCCGCTGAGGAGAGACATGTCCGGTATGCGTCGCGCTCCGCGTCCGATGCCGCCCCGTGGTGCCGCCGCCGTGGCGTCCTCCCCCTGGATCCTGGTGTCGATCGGGCTGGGCGCGATGGTGGTTCTGCTCGTCATCGCGGTGGGCGCGTACCGGGGGCCCGGTCCGGACTTCGACCCGGCCCCGCCGTTGGGTGCCGTGCCGGTGCCGGAGCGCGCGACATCGGCCGGACGGGGGGCGTCGGCGCTGCCGTCGCAGGTGGTGCCCGGGCTCACCCCGCGCCGCACCAACCCACCCCGGCCAACCGGTACGACGCTGGACTCACCCAGGCCGTCGGCCTCGGCCGTACGGTCGTCGCAGCCGTCGCGTCCGGCGACGCCGACCGGTAGCGCGCCGACCGGTAGCGCGCCGACCAGTAGCGCGCCGACCCGCGCTCCCGCCGCACCGTCCCCGTTCGAGGCGCGCTACCGGGTGACCGACTCCTTCTCCGGCGGCTTCATCGCCGAGGTGTGGATCCGCAACACCTCTCGCCGTGACCGCGAATGGGTGGCCCGGATCGAGTACCCGGGTGGACGGGTGGTCACGGCCTGGTTGGAGGGGGTGCCACAGGGGACGTTCCGGGGTGCCGGCGGCACGCTCACCTATCGCAGTGGCCCGGATCTACCGGCGGGATCGGCCGTCGCCCTGCGCTTTCACATCGAGTTCGCCTCGCCGCGCCCGGCGAGTTGCACGGTCTCCGGGCGGGCCTGCACCGGCCTCTGAGGACGCATCGGCTCCGCACCCGCTTTCAAGCTTGCGCAAACTGTCGGCAATGTTGCCGGCTGATTTGCAAGGTATTGCAGAATGTTTCGGCAAGGGCTAGCGTGCGGGCCAATCAGCGACCAGAGGAAGGCCGTCGATGAAACCCCCGCCGAAACCGCGCAGCGCCCTGCTCGCCCCCGTCTTCCTGCTCATCCTCACCCTGCTCGGCGCGCCGGTGGTGGTGCACCAGAGCCCCGCCGTGGCCGCGAGCAGCACCGGCCCGCAGAGCCCCACCGGGGCCGCGACCTGGCAGTCCCCGCCCAGCGCCAAGGCTCTGCTCGACGCCGGCAGCAGTCGGGCCCGTGCCGAGCAGTTCTACTTCGTACTGCCCGACCGGTTCGCCAACGGCGACCCGCGCAACGACCGGGGCGGCCTGAGCGGCGACCGGCTGCGCACCGGCTACGATCCCACCGACAAGGGGTTCTACCAGGGCGGCGACCTCAAAGGGCTGATCGACCGACTGGACTACATCCAGGGGCTCGGCACGACCGCGATCTGGCTCGCGCCGGTGTTCAAGAACCGGCCCGTGCAGGGCAAGGGCGACGACGTCTCGGCCGGCTACCACGGCTACTGGATCACCGACTTCACCCAGGTCGACCCGCACTTCGGCAGCGCCGCCGACCTGAAGAAGCTGGTCGCCTCGGCGCACAAGCGCGGCATCAAGGTCTACCTCGACGTGATCGTCAACCACACCGCCGACGTGATCACCTACGCCGAGGACAGGTACAGCTACATCGACAAGACCACCGCGCCGTACCGCGACGCGCAGGGCCGGCCCTTCGAGGACCGCAACTACGCCGACGGCAGCCGTACCTTCCCGCAGGTCGACAACCGGTCCTTCCCGTACACCCCGACCTTCGCGAGCCCGGCGGACGCGAAGGTCAAGGTGCCGGGCTGGCTGAACGACCCGACCATGTACCACAACCGGGGTGACTCGACGTTCGTCGGGGAGAACAGCGAGTACGGCGACTTCTTCGGCCTGGACGACCTGTGGACCGAGCGTCCCGAGGTGGTCCGGGGCATGACGAAGATCTACGCCGACTGGGTGCGGGACACCGGTGTGGACGGGTTCCGCCTGGACACCGTCAAGCACGTCAACATGGACTTCTGGCCGCAGTTCAGCCAGGGCATCGAGCAGGCCGCCGCCCGCGCCGGCAAGAAGGACTTCTTCATGTTCGGCGAGGTCTACAGCGCCGACCAGGAGATCACCTCCAGCTACGTACGCGAAGGCGCTCTGCCCGCCACCCTGGACTTCGCCTTCCAGGAGGCGGCCCGCGGCTACACCGCCAACGACGGCTCCGCCAAGGCGCTGGCCGACGTGTACGCCCGCGACGACCTGTACGCCGCCCGGGACACCCACGCCGGTCGACTGCCGACCTTCCTGGGCAACCACGACATGGGTCGGATCGGCTCCTTCATCGCCACCGGCCCCACCGATCCGGCCACCCACCTGCGCCGCGACCAGTTGGCCCACGAGCTGATGTTCCTCACCCGGGGGCAGCCGGTGGTCTACTCCGGTGACGAGCAGGGCTTCACCGGCGCGGGCGGCGACAAGGACGCCCGACAGCCGATGTTCGCCTCGCAGACCGCCGACTACCTCGACGACGACCTGCTCGGCACCGACCGCACCCACGCCCAGGACCAGTTCGACCGCAGCCACCCGCTGTACCGCACCATCGCCGGGCTGGGCAAGCTGCGCCAGGCACATCCGGCGCTGCGCGACGGGGTGCAGGTGACCCGGCACGCGGACGACGGGCCGGGCGTCTTCGCCTTCTCCCGGTTCGACCCCGACAACCGCACCGAGTACGTGGTGGCGGTCAACAACGCGGCGACCGCGCAGACTGTCACCGTGGACACCTGGTCGGCCGGCGCCACCTTCGCCGGCATCTACGGCACCACCGGCCGGCCCACCGCTGCCGGCGACGGCAAGCTGACCATGACCGTGCCGCCGCTGTCCGCCGTGGTGCACCGGGCCGGCAAGCCCGTCGCGCTGCCCACCGCCAAGCCGGGCCTCACCATCACCGCCCCCGACGCGCCGGCCACCCGGGCCGAGATCACCGCGGAGGTCACCGGGGATCCGCTGGCCACCGTCACGATGGCCGCCCGGGTCGCCGACGGCCGGTGGACGCTGCTCGGCACCGCCCACCGGGCGCCGTACACCGTGCACCACGACCTGACCGGGCTGGCCGCCGGCACGAAGGTCGAGTACCTCGCGGCGGTCCGCGACGGCCGGGGCCGCACCGCCACCACCCGCGCGGCCACCACCGTCGGCACCCCGGAACAGACCGGCTCGTCCCGTGACTGGTTGGTGGTGCACTACCAGCGGCCCGACGGCGACTACACCGACTGGGGCCTCTACACCTGGGGCGACATCGACCCCGAGTACGCCACGGACTGGCCGGAGGGGCAGCCGTTCGCCGGCACCGACGCGTACGGGCGGTTCGCCTGGGTGAAGCTCAAGCCGGGCGCGAAATCGGTCGGTTTCCTGGTGGTCGACGCCGACGGCACCAAGGACGTCGAAAACGACCGGACCGTGGACGTGACCCAGTCCGGCGAGGTCTGGGTCAAGCAGGGCGACCCGGCGACGTACCCGAGCCGGGAGGAGGCGGCCGGTGAGCCGGCGCCGCCGGTCGAGGACGGCACCGCGGTGATCCACTACCGGCGACCCGACGGCAACTACGACGGGTGGGGCCTGCACCTGTGGGACGGCGCCGCCAACCCCACCGACTGGGCGCGGCCGATGCCGCCGACCCGGATCGACTCGTACGGCGCGGAGTTCCGGGTGCCGTTGTCCGAGGGCGCGACCGGGCTGAGCTACATCATCCACCGGGGCGACGAGAAGGATCTGCCGCAGGACCAGCGGCTCGACTTCGCCGACGCCGGACGCGAGGTGTGGCTGCTGGCCGCCACGCCGGGCCGGCTGCTGCCCACCACTGCCACCGGCACCGGTACGGACACCGACATCGGTAAGCAGAAGGCACACTGGATCGACAGGGCCACCGTGGCCTGGCGCACCGGCGCAGGCGATGGGAAGGCGTACGCCCTGGTGACCGCGCCGGCCGGCGGGGTGCGGGTGGTCGACGGCGAGTTGGTCGGGGCGTACACCTCGCTGCCGTTGACCTCGCAGCGCAACGGGCTCACCGAGGCCCAGCGGGCGGCCTTCCCGCACCTGTGGGACCGCCGGACCTTCAGCCTGGACCGGAAGGATCTGTCGAAGGTGCCGGCCGCGCTGCGCGGGCAGGTGCTGGTCACCGAACGGGCCGCCGACGGCACCCTGCTCGGTGCCACCGGCGTGCAGATCCCGGGCGTCCTCGATGACGTGTACGCCCCGGCGACGGCCGCCCGACTGGGCGCCACCTTCACCGGTGGCGTACCGACGCTGGCGGTGTGGGCTCCGACGGCCCGCAACGTGTCGCTGGAGCTGTTCGACTCGCCCACCGCCACACCGCGCCTGGTCGAGATGCGCCGTGACGACCGCACCGGAGTCTGGTCGGTACGCGGGGCCCGGGACTGGACCGGCCGGTACTACCGGTACCGGGTGCAGGCCTGGCAACCGGCGACGCAGCAGGTGGTGACCGCCTCGGTGACCGACCCGTACTCGGTGGCGCTGGCGGCGGACTCCACGCACAGCCAGATCGTCGACCTGGCCGACCCGAAGCTGACCCCGGCCGGCTGGGCGAAGCTGCGCAAACCGGCCGCCCCACCGGCCGCCAAGGTGCAGATCTCCGAACTGTCGGTACGCGACTTCTCCATCGCCGACAGCACCGTTCCGGCCGACCGGCGGGGCACCTACCTGGCCTTCACCGACCCGACCACCGCCGGGATGACGCATCTGCGGGCGATCAGCGACGCGGGCGTCAACCACCTGCACCTGCTGCCCGCCTTCGACTTCGCCACCATCCCGGAGCGGCGCGCCGACCAGCGGCAGCCCGACTGCGACCTGGCCACCCTGCCGTCGGACTCGGAGCGCCAGCAGGAGTGCATCGCCGCGGTCCGCGACACCGACGGCTACAACTGGGGGTACGACCCGCTGCACTACACCGTCCCGGAGGGCGGGTACGCCGTCGACCCGAACGGTGCCCGCCGCACCACCGAGTTCCGGCAGATGGTCGCCGGGATCAACGGTGCCGGTCTGCGGGTGGTGCTCGACGTGGTCTACAACCACACCTCGGCCGCCGGCTCCGATCCCAAGTCGGTGCTCGACCAGATCGTGCCCGGCTACTACCACCGGCTGCTCGACGACGGGACGGTGGCCACCTCCACCTGCTGCGCCAACACCGCCCCCGAACACGCGATGATGGGCAAGCTGGTGGTCGACTCGATGGTCACCTGGGCCACGGCGTACAAGGTCGACGGGTTCCGGTTCGACCTGATGGGTCACCACCCGAAGGCGAACATCCTGGCCGTACGCGCCGCGCTGGACAAGCTGACAGTGGCCCGCGACGGGGTGGACGGTAAGAAGATCCTGCTCTACGGCGAGGGCTGGAACTTCGGCGAGGTCGCCGACGACGCCCGGTTCGTGCAGGCCACCCAGGCCAACATGGCCGGCACCGGCGTCGGCACCTTCAACGACCGGCTGCGCGACGCGGTGCGCGGCGGTGGGCCCTTCGACGACAACCCGCGTCAGCAGGGCTTCGCCTCCGGGCTGTTCAGCGACCCCAACGGTGACCCGGTCAACGGCACCACCGCCGAGCAGCGGGCCCGGCTGCTGCACCAGCATGACCTGATCAAGGTCGGGTTGGTCGGCAACCTGCGCGGCTACCGGTTCACCGACTCGGCGGGCCGGACGGTCACCGGCGACCAGGTCGACTACAACGGCTCACCCGCCGGCTACAACGACGCCCCGGGCGAGGCGATCACCTACGTCGACGCGCACGACAACGAGATCCTGTACGACGCGTTGGCGTACAAGCTGCCGCAGGCCACCTCGGCCACCGACCGGGCCCGGATGCAGGTGCTCGCGTTGAGCACTGTGGTGCTGGGCCAGGGGGCCGGGTTCGTCACCACCGGCACCGAGCGGCTGCGGTCGAAGTCGCTCGATCGAAACTCGTACAATTCGGGTGATTGGTTCAACCAGATCCGTTGGGACTGCGCCCAGGGCAACGGGTTCGGCGCCGGTCTGCCGCCCGCCGAGGACAACCGGGACAAGTGGCCGTACGCGAAGCCGCTGCTGGCCGACCCGAAGCTGGTGCCGGACTGCGGTGCGATCGAGTTGACCGACGCCCGCTATGCCGAGCTGCTGCGGATCCGTAACTCCTCCCCGGTGTTCGGGCTGTCCACGGCCCAGGAGGTGCAGCGGCGGGTCAGCTTCCCGCGCTCCGGTACGGGCGAGACGCCGGGGGTGCTCACCATGACCCTGGACGCGCGGGGTCTCGGCGGGCAGTGGAAGTCGGTGACAGTGGTCTTCAACAGCACGCCTCAGACGGCGACCCAACGGGTCACCGGGCTGCGGGGCGCGGACGTGGCGCTGCACCCGGTGCTGCGTTCCTCGGCCGACCCGGTGCTGCGGACCGCCGGCTTCGCCGCGTCGACCGGCACGTTCACCGTGCCGGCGCGCAGCGTGGCCGTCTTCGTCCAGCGCTGACCCCGCTCCTACGACGCGAACCGGTCGTGAACAGGGACCGGCCCCCTCCCGCTTGCGCGAGAGGGGGCCGGTCACCTGTGTGGCCGTGTTGGCCACGGTGGAGACGATCAGCCGAAGCAGCGGGGGACCGGAGTGAAGGTGCCCTCGCAGTTGGTCGGCTTGTTGGCCGTGATGGCCGACTTGTCGTCGACGTTCACCTCGCCGAGGAAGTTGAACACGCCGCCCGGACGGAAGGTCGCGAAGTTGTGCGCGACCTTCGTCTTGTCCAGGTCGGTCCTGGCGAAGATGTTGAAGATGCCGCCGCCGACGCCCAGCGGGCCAACGGCCCGGTTGCCGCTGATCTCGCTGTTGCGGAAGGTCGACTCGCTGAAGACGGTGAACACGCCGCCGCCGAAGAAGCCGGCCTTGTTGGACACGACCTTGCTCTCCTCGACGGCGGCGATCGCGCCCAGCGCCAGGGCGATGCCGCCACCCACGCCAGCGGTGCTGTTGTTGGCGACCTCGACGTGCCGCAACTCGATGCTGCCCTCACCCGCGGCGGTCACACCGCCACCGGCAAGTACCGCCGTGTTGTCGGTGATCTTCGAGTACTTGATGGTGCTGTTGCCCTCGATGTCGAGGTAGCCACCACCGAAGCCGAGCACCTCGTTGCTGGTGATCTCGGTCTTCTCGATGTGCGTCGTACCACCGTCGATGTCCCGACGGAAGATGAACGCCGCGCCGTTGGAGATGCCTCCACCGCCGATGATGGCGTCGTTGTTGACGACCCGCGACTCGCGGACCTGCAGGACGCCGGCGTTGAAGATACCGCCACCGTAGAAGAAGGCGGTGTTGTCGGCGACCGTGGTGTGGTAGAGGCTGGCCTTACCGAAGTTGGCCAGACCGCCACCGACGCCACCGGCCTGGTTCGCCACGATGTGGGTCTCCTCGAACTGCGCCGTGCCACCGGGCTGGACCAGGACGCCGGCGCCGTCGTTCGGCTCCGGCTGAGCCAGCACCGACACCTCACCCTTGGACTGCGCGGCCTTGAGCGCGGCGCCCTTGGGCTTGGCCTGGAGCAGCGGCAGGTAGTCCTTGCCGGCCTGGGCGGCCTTGGTCGCCTCGACCGAGTTGGAGAACCGCGACCACACCGCTTCCGGGGTGTCGCCGTTCGCCTCGAGTGCCAGGGTCTGGCCACCCTTGATGGTCAGGCCCTTCACGGTCAGGTGCCCGCCCCGGCCGACGTTGAGGATCCGGAAGTAGTCGGCGGTGGCGTCCCGAACGATCTTGGTGTCGTGCCCCTTGAGCACGACGTTCTCCTCGATCACCGGCAGGCCGTTGCCGTACTCGTCGGACCGGGTCAGCTTGTAGGTGCACCCCTTGGCCAGGTTCAGCACTCCGCCGTGGTTCTCGTTGGCGAAGATGATCGACTGGATCAGCTTGTCGGAGTCGCAGGGCACCTCCTTGCCGCGATCCTTGTCGTGACCGCGGTCTTCCTTCTTGCCCTTGTGCCCCTCACGGCCCTCGGCGCCGTCCTTGCCGTCCTTGTGCCCCTCGCGCCCTTCGGCGCCCTGGTCCCCGTCCTTGCTGACCTGCTGGGCGGTGGACCAGCGCAGACCCTCGGAGCTGACCGCGCCGGCGCCGGTGGCAACACCGACGGCGGCCATGCTGACCACGCCGGTGAGCCCGGCGACGCCGCTGACGAGCCAGAGCTTGCGGCGCCGCTTGGGCGCCGCCCCCGACTCGGCGGCGTTGTTCTTAGCTAGAAAGTTGGACATCGGAGCTCTCTGCCCTCTCGTCGTACCAGACAGGGTCGTCGCATCACTGACGCGCGTCCCCTGCTACAAATCGGTTGTAGCTCCCACAAGCACCGTATGAGAAGGTTCTTCGCCTCGGGCGCATATCCGAAACAACCCCACATTCGGTGTGGGGTGGGCGGAGCGCCGCGAGCGGCGCAACCGGGCGCGTGGCACCCGAGCAGGCCGGAGATGGCCACAAGAACGCCTTACCGGACGTCCGCGCCCTCGCTCTGGGTCGGGCCGGCGCCGGGCGTACGCCGCCAACGTGCGGGCACGATCGGGGCTCCTCCGCAGCGCGGAGGAGCCCCTGGTTATGTGGTCGTGCTCTGGGATGTCATGTCCAGGTTTCGACGTGCTCAGCCGAAGCAGCGATCCGGTATGACCGGGCTGCCCACGCAGTTGGTCGGTCGGTTGCCGGTGACGGCCGAGTCCCGGCTGATCGTCACGTCGTCGTTGTTGGTGTAGATGCCGCCGGGTGGCCGGTTGGAGAAGTTGTACGCCACCTTCGACCGCTCCAGCCGCACCTGACCGTCGACGTTGTAGAGGCCGCCGGCCACGGAGTTCAGCGCCACCGCGCGGTTGGCGACGATCTCGCTGTCGCGCAGCACGACCGTGGCACCGAAGACGGACAGCCCGCCGCCGTACTGCTCGGCGACGTTCTCCTTGATGGTGCTCTGCTCGATCACCGCGGTGCTGTCGGCGGCGACCGCCAGGCCGCCGGAGCTGTCGTCGGCGGCGTTGCGGGCCACCAGGACCTTCTCCAGCGCCAGTTGGCTCTCGGAGTAGGCGGCCAGGCCCCCGCCGTCGTTGCCGGCGTGGTTGTCGACGACCTCGCTCTGCGAGAGCGTGCTGGTGCCCCCGTAGTCGAGCAGGCCGCCGCCCCAGCTCAGCGCGCGGTTGCGGTTGATTGTGGACTTCCAGACCCAGACCGTGCCGCCCGACAACGCGTCAGTCATGGCAGGAGCGCCGTTGCCGATGCCGCCACCGTTGTTGGCGCCGTTCGCGGTGATCTTGGAGTTCTCCACCCGGAGCACCCCGACGTTGAACACTCCACCGCCGGTGCCGGCCGAGTTGCTCGCCTCGACCAGGCTGTCCGCGAGCCGGGTGGTTCCGTAGTTCGCGATCGCGCCACCGTTGCCACCGGCGTTGTGCAGGATGAACCGGCTGTGCTCGAGGTCGGCCTGCCCGCCACGGTCGACGAGCAGTCCGGCGCCGTCACCGGGGCCCGGCTGCACCAGCGGTGCCACCTCTGCCACGGTCTTGGCCGCCTTCGGCTTGGCCGCCTTCGGCTTGGCGGCCTTCGCCTCCGGCTTCGCGGGCTTGGCCGCCGCGGCCTTCGTGGGCTTGGCCGCCGTGGTTTCCGGCTTCGCGGCCTTCGGCTTGGCGGCCTTCGGGTTGGCGGCCTTCGGCTGGGCCTTCGTGGTCGCCTGCCCGGTCGGCGAGAGCGCTGGGGCTGGCGGCATGGCCGGCAGCGTGGCCGGTGGACCGCCGACCAGGTCGGGTACGGTCTGTCCACCCTTGATCGTCACGTTCTTGAGGGTGAGGTGACCGTCGCGAGCCACCGCGAGGATCCGGAAGGGATCCGCGTTGGCCGCCCGGGCGATCGTGGTGTCGTGGCCGCGCAACGCGATCGCCTGCCGGATCACCGGTAGGCCGTTGCCGCCGTCGGAGCGGGTCAGCTCGTAGGTGCAGTTGCGGGCCAGGTCGAGTGCGCCGCCGTGATTGGCGTTGGCGTACGTGATGGCCTGGATGAGCTTGTCGGTGTCGCAGGGCACCTGCCGGGCCGACTCCTTGCCGCCCCGCTCGTCGCGCGCCCCGCTCCATTCGCCGCCACGATCACCGGCGTCCTCGCCACCCTTGTCGGCCGGAGCGCCCCCGTCCTGCCGAGGCGCGGCCGCCGGTTGGGTGTCCGAGGTGCGTTCCTGACCGCCGGACTTCTGGTCCCGGGAGGCGACCCCACCCAGTGCGGCCAGGCCGACCACCCCGGTCAGGCCGGCCACACCGGCGGCCACCCAGAGTTTGCGTCGTCGTCGTCGTTCCGGTGGGACCGGAGGCGGCCCACCGTAGGAAGTGGTTACGTCATTGGACATCAGAGCCTTCCGCCCTTTCCTGCTATCAGGGTGACCCCCCTGCCCAAATGGGCGCGAGACACCACAAATAGGGTTCTAGCCTCTGAGACCCACCGTATGAGAAGGTTCCTCATGAGGAGGACGTATCCGAAAAAGCCCCGCATAAGGCATCGGATCGGACGGTACGGCGCATCTGCGCCCTCAGCGACAGGCCGGGGTCAGGCGGCGGTCGGCGGAGGAAACGACGGCGGGCCCCGCACCGGGTGACGTTGTCGTCGTACCCGGGAGGAGCCCGCCGGTTTGTTCGGTCGGTGATCAGCCGGGCAGTCGCGGCCCCGCCTCACGCTGCTCGGCCAACCAGGTCTCCACCTCGTCGGAGTGGCGGGGCAGGCCCGCCGACAGGTTCACCGCACCGGAGGCGGTGACCAGGATGTCGTCCTCGATCCGGATGCCGATGCCGCGCAGTTCCTCGGGGACCAGGTCGTCCTCCGGCTGGAAGTACAGCCCCGGCTCGACGGTGAGCACGTACCCCTCGCCGAGGCTGCCGTCGCGGTAGGCCTCCTTGCGGGCGTTCGAGCAGTCGTGCACGTCGATGCCGAGCATGTGCCCGAAGCCGTGCAGCGTCCAGCGGCGGTAGACGGTGGAGTTCTCGTCCATCGCCTCGTCCACGCTCACCGGCAGCAACCCCAGCTCGGCCAGACCTTCGGCGAGCACCCGCATGCAGGTCAGGTGGACCTCCTTGAAGGCCACGCCCGGCTTGATGACGTCGATGCCGGCCTGCTGCGAGGCGTACACGATGTCGTAGACCTGCCGCTGAAGGGCGGTGAACCGGCCGTTGACCGGCAGCACCCGGGTCACGTCGGCGGTGTAGAGGTTGCGGCCCTCCACACCCATGTCCATCAGCAGCAGCTCGCCCGGCCGGGTGACACCGTGGTTGTGCACCCAGTGCAGGATCGTGGCGTGCTCGCCGGCACCGACGATCGAGCCGTAGCCGACGTCGTTGCCGTCGTGCCGGGCCCGCAGCGCGAAGATCCCCTCCAGCAGCCGCTCCGAGACCCCGCGGTCGGCCGGCAGCGCCCGGGCCACGTCCTCGAAGCCGCGTACGGTGGCGTCGATCGCCTCCTGCAGCTGGCCGATCTCCCACTCGTCCTTGACGAGCTTCTGCTCGGAGATGGCGATGGCCAGCTCCCGGTCCCGGGCCGGCTGGCCCTCCTCGCGTGCCCCGTCGTACGCGCGTACCGCAGCGTCCACCCGAGGATCGAACCCACGCAACACCCGGGTACGCGCCGGGGCCAGGTCGGCCAGCGCCCCGTCCAGCTCGGTCAGGTCGACGGTGGGCAGGCCCAGCTCGGTCGACTTCTCGGTGAGCGTGTGCCGCCGCCCCACCCACAGCTCGCCGTGCCGGCTGCGGAAGAACTCGTCGTTCTCCCGCGAGCTGCGCGGCCGCATGTACAGGATGGCGTCGTGCCCCGAACCGTTGGGCCGCATCACCAGCACGCTGTCCGGGTCCTGGTCACCGGTCAGGTACGCGAAGTCGCTGCCCGGACGGAACCGGTACTCGGTGTCGTTGGCCCGGATCTTCTCCCCGCCGGTGGGGATCACAAGCGTCTCGCCCGGGAAGGCGGCCGACAGGGCGGCCCGGCGCTTGGCGTAGTTCGGCACCTCCGATCGGGGACCGACCGGCAGCGTGGTGTCCCGCCAGCCCTGCCGCATGAACGCCAGGAACGCCGGGGGAAAGTCCGGGTCGTGTGACTCGGTGCCGTCGGCCGGCTTGCCGTCGGTGCGTTCCTCGGTCATGCCCGCTCCCTTCATGTAGTTGCTGGCCCCGACCGTACCGCGAATCCTGCTCGTCCCGGTCAGGGTGATCACCCCGGCCGGCCCGCGTGACCCCACCGGACGGCGCGCGGCGAGGTCGGCCCGCCGAGCCAGCCCGTGCCGCAACGCCCGATTCGTACGCGTGGAAAGATGGCAAACATGTGCGGACTCCTGGCTTTTTTCAGTGCACGCGGCGACGCCGCCGCTCACCGCGACAGCATCGCCGGAGCGTTGGAATGCCTGCACCACCGCGGCCCGGACGAGACCGGTGTCGAGGTGGTCGGGGACGCCACCGGCCGGTACGCGGACGGGGTGTTCGCGCACAAGCGGTTGGCGATCATCGACGTTGCGCTCAGCCACGAGCCGCTGCCCTACGCCGACGGGCGTTACCTGCTGACCTTCAACGGCGAGATCTACAACTACATCGAGTTGCGCGAGGAGTTGATCCGCGAGCACGGGGCCCGGTTCGCCACAAACGGTGACGGCGAGGTGATCGTCGCCGGCTACCACTACTGGGGCGAGCAGGTGCTCACCCGGCTACGGGGCATGTTCGCCTTCGTCATCTGGGACCGGCAGGCCCGCCGCGCGTTCGGCGCCCGCGACTACTACGGCATCAAGCCGCTGCACTACCTGGAGACCGCCGACGGGCTCTACCTCGCCTCGGAGAAGAAGGCCCTGCTGCCCTTCGCGCACTCCGCGCACATCGGCGACGCCGGGGTCGACACGGCGAACCTCAGCCACTACCTGACCCTGCAGTACGTCCCCGAGCCGGGCACCCTGCACAAGCAGATCAGCCGGATCGGGTCGGGGGAGTATCTCACCTGGACCCCGGGCGGGCGGATCGACGTACGCCGCTGGTACCGCCCGGTGTTCCGACCCGCCCCGGTCGCCGACGAGCAGAAGCTCTACCACGAGATCCGGGAGACGCTGCGCGAGAGCGTACGCATGCACATGCGCTCCGACGTGCCGGTCGGCTCGTTCCTGTCCAGCGGGATCGACTCCACCGCGGTGGTGGCCCTGGCGCGGGAGTTCAACCCGAACATCCTCACCTTCACCGTCGGTTACGACGTGCCGGGTTACTCCGAGATCGACGTCGCCCAGGAATCGGCCCGGCACCTCGACGTGACCACCATCCCGACCAAGATCGGGCCGGAGGACATGATCGAGGCGCTGCCGAAGATCGTCTGGCACCTGGACGACCCGGTGGCCGACCCCGCGCTGGTGCCGCTCTACTTCGTCGCCAAGAAGGCCGCCGAGCACGTCACGGTGGTGCTCTCCGGCGAGGGCGCCGACGAGTTCTTCGGCGGGTACACGATCTACCGCGAACCGCTCTCGCTGAGCGGCGTCAACGGCCTGCCCGGCGGGGTGCAGAAGGGCCTGCGGGCGGTGTCCAAGGCGATCCCGCAGGGCGTCAAGGGCAAGAGCTTCCTGGAACGCGGCACCACCCCGATCGAGCAGCGCTACTACGGCAACGCGCGGATGTTCACCGAGGAGGAGAAGCAGCACCTGCTGCGTCGCTACGACCCCTCGGTGCGCTACACCGACGTCACCGCGCCGATCTACGCCGAGTGCACCGAACTCGACGACGTCACCAAGATGCAGTACGTCGACCTCTACACCTGGCTGCGCGGCGACATCCTGGTCAAGGCCGACCGGATCTCGATGGCGCACTCGCTGGAGGTGCGGGTGCCGTTCCTCGACCGCGCGGTCTTCGAGGTCGCGGCCAAGATCCCGGTGGATCTGAAGCTGCCGCCGCGCTCCGACGCCACCAAGTACGCCATGCGTCAGGCGTTGCAGGGCGTGGTGCCACCGGCCATCGTCAACCGCAAGAAGCTCGGCTTCCCGACCCCGACCCGGGTCTGGTTGCGCGGCGAGATGTACGAGTGGGCCCGGCACGTGCTGAGCACCTCGGGCGCCGGTGACCTGCTCGACCTGTCGTACGCGCTGCGGCTGCTGGAGGAGCACAAGCGGGAGGAGGCCGACCACTCCCGCAAGGTGTGGACCGTGCTGATCTTCTGCATCTGGCACGCGATCTTCGTGGCGAAGACCCTGGACCCGGGCATCCAGCGCAACCAGTCCGCCCTGCTCACCAAGCCGGTGGTCGGCTCGATGGTCCGCTGACCTGCCAGAGGGGATCTTCGTGCACCGGAGGGCGGCCGGTGGAACGAAGGGGATGGAGCATGACGGATTCCGGCCATTCCGTCTTGTATGGACATTGGCCTACCGTCATCAGCAAGTGGTCCGTTTCAACGAGAGATAGATCGGTTACTGACGAGTAATATTTGCTAAAGTTTGATCATGGGCTAGCCTCCAGGCCAGAGTCGGCCGACCGGTGATCTGCCGGAGGAGGCGGCCATGAACAGCCGAACTGATGTCGATCGACGGCAACTGCCAACGATCTCCACCCCTCGTTTCGTGGGACGGGGCCGCGAGATGCGGGCGCTGTCCGTCGCCCTCGGACAACCGCCCGCCGTGGTCCTGCTGGAGGGCGAGGCGGGCATCGGCAAGACCCGGCTGTTGCGGGAGTACCTGGCATCTCCATCCGGTCAGGGCCACCGGGCCCTCGTCGGGTCCTGCCCACCCCTTCGTGAGCCCTACACCCTCGGCGCAGTGGTTGACGCGGTGCGCGAAGGCGTGGGCAATGTCGCCGGGCTGCGGCTGAGCGGCCTGGCCGGAGCGCTTCGGCCGTTGTTCCCCGAATGGGCTGCCGACCTGCCGCCCGCACCGGAGCCGATCGAGGATCCGACGGCAGCGCGGCACCGACTCTTCCGCGCCTTCGTCGAGTTGCTCGGCCGCCTCGACGTAGCAGTGCTGGCGATCGAGGACGTGCACTGGGCCGACGACGCCACCCTTGAGTTCCTGCTGTTCCTGGTCTCGCGTCGCCCTCAGCCGGCGAGCATAGTCGTGACCTACCGGCCCGAGGAGCTACCGTCGGACTCGTTGCTCCTGCGGCTGTCCTCTCGGCTGCCCGCTGACGCTCGCCTGTCCAGGATGGAACTCGAGCCGCTGTCGATCGATGACACCGCAGCCTTCGTCTCCTCGATGCTGGCCGACGAGCACGTCTCCGCCGAGTTCGCGGCCTTCCTGCACCAACGCACCGACGGCGTACCCATGGCGATGGAGGAATCCATACGCCTCATGCGGGAACGTGCCGACCTGATCCGCCTTGCCGGCGGCTGGGCGCGCCGTCGGCTGAGCCACATCGAGGTGCCGCCGACGATCCGTGACGCCGTGCTCGAACGTGTCGCACGACTGCGGCCCGACACCGTCGCCATCCTGCGTGCCGCCGCGGTGCTCGCCGCCCCCGCCGATTACGTGACCCTCAACGCGGTCGCCGGTCTGCCGCCGGAGCGGGCCGGCGTCGCCGCAGCGGAGGCGCTCGGCTGCGGCCTGCTCCGCGAGGACCGGCGTGGGAAGGTGTCGTACCGCCACTCCCTGGCCTGCCGCGCGGTGTATGAGGCCGTCGCGGTGCCGGACCGCCACCTCATGCATCTGCGCGCCGGCAGGGCACTGGAAGGATCGGTGCTGCCGCCGGTAGCGCAGCTGGCCCACCATTTCCGGCAGGCCGGCGAGACCGAGGCATGGTGTCGATACGCGGAACAGGCAGCCGACCTCGCTGCGCAGTCCGGTGACGCGGCCACGGCCGCACTCCTGCTGCATCGGCTGGTCACCACCGTTGACCTGCCGGTCGAATCGCTGGTGCGGCTCGTGATGAAGATTCAGTTCCAGCCGTTGCCCGACGCGGACCCGTATTCGGACATCGTCGGTGTCCTGCGGGCCGCGCTGCGCAAGGAAGCGCTGACGTCGCAGCAGGAAGCAGCGGTACGTTTCCAGCTCGGCCGGGTCCTCATGGTGGCGGGCGACTGGGAGGAGGCCCGACTCGAGGTCGAGCAGGCGACGGTCAATCTGGCGCCGGACTCGGAGCAGGCCGCGCGAGCACGGATCTTCCTTGCCCTTTCTCCCGGCACCGCCCGGCTGACCGAGGAGCAGCTGCGTCAGCTACGCGAGGTACCGGCGGCCACGATGTCGATCACGCCGTACGAACGACTACGCCTGCTCCAGGAGCGGACGTTCGCGCTGCTCATGCTCGGTGAGGAGACCGCCTGGGCCGAGGTGCGGCAGCTTCCCGAGGAAAGCTCGGATCCCCGCCAACGTGGGCTGATCGCGGCGAGCCACGCGAATATCGCCGAGATGGCGATTCGGTGGGGGCGATACGACGAGGCCCGCCTGCGACTGGCCAAGGCCAGAGACCTTGCCGACAGGTACCAGCTTGAGATGCTGTTCGGCGCTGTCGCGGTGATCGAGGCACACCTGGACTGGTTCACCGGCGCCTGGGCCGGCCTGGCGGACCGGGTCGCCGCACTGATGGCCGCGCACGACGGCGTGTGGCTGAAGGACCAGCGCGAGGCGGCCCTGGTGGCGGGCCTGCTATGTGCGCTCACCGGAGAGCGGGAACAGGCGGAACGCCATCTGCTCCTTGCCGGCCGGGACGATCAGCAACGCATCGAGTCCACGGCAGCGCTGGCCCGACTGCGACTGCGCGACGGGTGTGTCGAGGAAGCGCTCCGCATGACCGAGGAGCCTGGAGAGGTGACGCTCCGCAACGGGATCTGGCCGCGTGGCGCGGAGATCGCGCCAGTGCGGGTTGAGGCTCTGGTTGCCGCCGGCCGGATCGACCAGGCCGAGGACCTGGTCGTCGCGTTCCAGCGCGCCTTGGGCGACGCGCCCGCCCCGGCACCGCAGGCATCCCTGGCGCTGTGCCGCGCGATCCTCACCGAAGCCCGCGGGCAGGCCGCCCAGGCCGCCGCGCTGTTCGCTGAAGCGGTCGCAGCCTGGCAGGCGCTGCCTCGCCCGTACGATGCGCTACTCACCCGCGAGCGCCACGCCCGCTGCCTGCTCACCGTCGGCCAACCCGACGTCGCCCTGCCGATGCTCGCCGAGACAGCACGGACCCTGACGGAACTGGGCGCCGGCGTCGACGCCGACCGGATCGTGCAGGTTCTGCGGGAGTACGGGTGGAGAGGCGGCATGACGCGGGGCCGCGGCCGGCCGAGCTACGGCAACCAACTGTCGCCGCGCGAGCGCGAAGTTGCCCGCCTGCTGGTCGGTGGGTGGACGAACCGCCAGATCGCCGACGAGCTGATGGTGTCCACGCAGACCGTCTCCAGCCAGATCAAGTCGGCCATGCGCAAGTTGCAGGTGGCCTCTCGTACGGGACTCGCACTCAAGATCCTGGAACTTGGCCTCGTCGAGCAAGAGACACTCCCACCGGCGCAGGACGAAAAAATTCAGCCGCCGTCAGGTGGCACGAAGTAATTCCGTGGGTGGGCGGACGGTTTAAATCCTGCACTTGGCCAATCGATCTACGGCCAACGTGATCCCACACTGTCCTCATGGAGCCAGGACAGCCGTCTATGCCTGAGTCATCAGACAGCTCGCCGGAGTCGTCGAGCGGGTCGAAGGGCCAGGCAGAGCTGGCAGGATCGCCGATCGACTCGGCCAGCACACCGATAAATATCGATGCGAGTGGACTCGATGTAGATGGCGAGTACGAGCCGCTCTAGTGAGGAGGTCGAGGGTCGGAGTGGGGTTTCTTCATTCGGCTGCCCGACCATTTTTCGATACGTCGGCGGAACAGGTACCAGTCAGCAGGAGGAATTCATTGCGTTCCACAAGCCACCACCAAGGCGAGTCACAAACCGTACCTCGGCAGGAGGCCGACAGATGAGGCCAAGTCCGGCGATGAAGCCTATCGGGCGACGCTTGGGCGCCCTGACCGTCGGTCTGACCATCTTCGGGATGGTCGTGTCAACCTCGCCGGCGAACGCCAACACGCCAACCCAGCAGGATCCGCGACCGGATGTCACGACGCCCCGGAGCTTGCCGCTGACCATTGGCGAAGACGCCCTGCGGGTCGCTGCCGGCTCCGGCGCAAGCCTGCCGCTGACACTGATCACCGGTGACAAGGTGCATGTCGGTATCGGCGCGGACGCGAAGCCGGTCGTACGGGAGATCGAAGCCGCCCCCAGACCCGACGGCGAAACTGTCACCTTCCACACCGTCACCAAAAAGGGCAGCGTCTACGTCGTACCGAACGACGCCCTGTCGCTGATCGAGCAGGGATTGCTGGACTGGGGTCTGTTCGACCTTGCCAAGCTGGCCGCGCATGTGGCGGAGGGCACGGTCGGCCGGGTGCCGGTGCTGATCACCTACCACCAGAACCTCCCGATGCGGGCCGCACCGAAGGTGGCCGGTGCACGAGCGGGGTCCACTCTGGCCAGTATCAATGCCCAGTCGATGGACATCCACGGTGACGGCCAGTGGTGGCAGGAGGTACGCGGCAAGGACGACATCGGCATGGCGGCCGCCAGGACGGCCGGTGCACTGTCCGGAGTCAAGAAGGTATGGCTCAACGAACTGGCTCGCATCAACCTTGACACCTCCGTAGCGCAGATCAACGCGCCGATCGTGTGGGACCGCGGTTACGACGGATCGGGTGTGACCGTCGCGGTACTCGACAGCGGTATCGACCCCAACCACCCGGATGTGGCTGGCAAGATCGTCGAGCAGGTCGACTTCACTGGTGACGCGAGCGGCCCGAAGGACGGGCATGGGCATGGGACGCACGTGGCGGCTACCGTCGCCGGCAGCGGTGCCGCCTCCGACGGACTGCGCAAGGGAGTGGCGCCGGCGGCGAAACTCATGGTCGGCAAGGTCTGCAACGACGGCGGCTCCTGCCCCACCGATGCCGTCATCGCCGGTATGGAGTGGGCTGCCCACTCCGACGCCAAGGTCGTGAACATGAGCCTCGGCAGCGGGGCCACCGACGGCACCGACCCGTTGAGCGAGGCGCTCAACAACCTGAGCCGCGACACGGGAACCCTCTTCGTCGTCTCGGCGGGCAACTCCGGGCCAGGCGACAGCACCGTCGGAGCCCCGGGAGCCGCCGACGAGGCGCTGACCGTGGCGGCCGTGAACAAGGAAGACGCCATGGCCGACTTCTCCAGCCGCGGACCGCGACTAGGAGACGGCGCGGCGAAGCCGGACATCGCCGCTCCCGGCGTCGACATCGTCGCTGCGCGCGCCGCCGGTACGGCGATGGGTACCGTGGCGGGCGAGCACTACACCAGCGCCAGCGGCACCTCGATGGCCGCCCCGCACGTTGCCGGAGCCGCGGCCATCATCGCGGAGAAGTACCCGGAGCTGACCGGGCAAGAGATCAAGGGGCACCTGATGTCCACCGCCGTGGACCTCGGGCACGGCGTGTACGCCCAGGGTGTCGGCCGGGTCGACCTGGCCCGAGCCGTCGACCCGACCATCACCACTACCGGAAACCTGCACTTCGGCCGGGACACCTACCCCCACTCACCGGTGGTCAGGACGCTCACCTACACCAACCACACCGACCAGCCGATCACGCTGAATCTCTCGGCCTCGGTCGCCTCCAACGGCCAGTCCCCTCCCGCAGGGCTGTTCAGCTTCGACACCGACCAGGTGACCGTGCCCGCGCAAGGGACCACGGAGGTGACCGCCACCGTGGACGGCAGGGTGCTGGAGCGCGGTGGGCAGTACGGCAGCTACACCGGTGTGCTGACAGCTCGGGATGCCGACGGCGTCGTGCAGGCGTCCAATCGGATCAGCGCCTTCCTCGAGCCGGAGCGCATCGAGCTGACCATCGACGTCATCCCACCGACCGGTGCCACCTCCGTCAGGTACGGCAACGCACTGATCGTTCCCGTGGATGACAAGGTGCACCTGCACGACGACGCGGTGAGCGTGCCCGGCGGTAACCGGATGACCGCACGCCTGTTCGAGGGCACCTTCGCCGCCGCCCTCTCGGTCACCTGGCAGGACGCGCGCGGCGAGCAGCGCAGCGCACTCCCGATGGCCGCCGAGGTGAAGCTGAGCAGGCCCACCAGCGTCACCCTCGACCTGCGCAAGGCGAAGCCGGTCAGGGCGAAGACCCCGAAGCCGACGGAAACCTACTTCGCGGCCCAGGTCATCCAACGGACGTCCGCCACCGGTGACTGGGGCATGACGGCGCAGCAGACCGCATCGAACTACGGCGCGTACGACCCGAACTGGTGGGCCCTGCCCACCGACAAGGTGCGTACCGGCACCCTGACCCACAGCACCTACCTGGTGCAGACCACACCTCTGATCACCATGAAGGTCACCGGTGTGGGCAGCTCCTTCGACCTGTCCGCCCGCTACAGCACCCCCGACAGCTCCGTGTATCGCAACGACCTGCAGTGGACGGAGGGGGAGCAGACTCTCTACCAGCCGCTGCGGCTGCGGGTTCCCCGGCTGCCGAACAGCGGGACGAAGACTGTCGTCTACGGCGGCACGGGATTGCCGGACGACCTGGCGAAGATCGACGCCAGGGGCAAGCTGGTCCTGCTGACACCTACCGACATCTGCCCGGCGACGACCTGTCAGGTCACCTCGCTGCGCGAACGGGTTGCGGCGGTGGCTGCCGCGGGGGGTGTCGGCGTGCTGGTGGCCGGCCCGCCGGGTCTGCAAAGACTGACGTTCGTCGAGCCCGTCATCAGCTGCCCGGACGGGCCGGAGAGCTGCCCGGCAATTGAACCGTACGCCGCGCTGCCGATCCTGACCGTGCCGGCGGATGAGGCCAACCAGCTGATCGCGCGGCTCGAGGCCAAGCCGAAGAAGGCCTCGTCCGTCCGAATCAAGCTCGGCGGCAGCCCTGACCCGCAGGTCTACACCCTCGCGTTCCACGACTCGGGTCGGGTGCCCAACAAGCTGCCGTACCAGGTGCGACACAACGACCTTGACCGGGTCGACCACCGTTTCCACGCCAACCGGCCGGGAGAGGTCTCCAGCCTGACGTGGGGGCAGTGGACCGAAACCGGCCCGGACCCGGTGTCCGCCAGCCTGCCGCTCACGAGCACGCAAGACATGCTCACCACGTTCGTCACCCGGCAGAAGAACGCCATCAACAAGTTCGCCTTCACGTGGGTCGACCACACCGAAACGCCTATGCCATCGTCGAATCAGCAGGAAGACCAGGAGTTGCTGGCCGGTGTGGCGCAGACGGTCTACTGGAACACCGGTCCGACCCTGCCCGGTGCGGTGCCGCAGGTCCGTACCAGGTCGGGCTTCACCCTCGACACGGGAACGCTCTGCGCAGGGTGCCGGCAGGCTGACACCTTCTACCCGAACATGTATCTGACCACCAGCACCGGCAGCCGCCAGGCGATGATCGGCATCGTCAACAACGCGGGGCTCGCCGAGGGCTACTTCGGAATCAACAACTGCGAGTCGTCCGCGTGTGACTTCAGGCTCTCCGATGAGTCCGGTAACGAATTCGAACGCCGGCTCGCGCCCGTCTCCGCCGTGATCGGCAGCGATGCGGCCGGCGACCCGGTGTCCCGGACCTCTGGTGGCCAGCGATGAGGGCCGAATCGAAAAGGGAGGCCGAGGCAATGAACACGACGTCGCCGTGGTTGCGGCGAAAGGCAACACTCGCGGGGCTGGTAGCCGCGGGGATCGTCGCGCTGGGATGCGCGGCGGCTGGTGACATCGTCGCCTATGATCTGCCGCCGGAATCGGCCCGCTACACCTTCGAGGCGGAGACCAACGGCGTCAAGACCGTGTGGGAGTACACCTCGGGCAAGCCGACCGAGGCGGACGTCTCGGAGTTGCAACCCTGCATGGGCGACGTCGTCGGGGGCGTGGGCGAGTGCCGCCCGGAACCGCTGATCTTCCTCCGCTACGACCTGGGTCTTGACCTGGACAACACGGTCAAGGCCGGGAGCGTGCACCAGGTCACGATCATCGGCTACTACCAGGAGGGCCTCAGCACGCCGCCGAAGGTGACTGATCTGCGCGTGGAGGTCAGCTTCGACGGTGGCCGAAGCTGGCAGTCGGCGCCGACGAAGGCCGCCGGGAAGAACACCTACACCGCGACGGTCAAGCACCCGAAGCGGGGCCAGGCCGCCGAAGGGGTCGGGTTGCGGATCAGCGCGGCCGACAGCGGTGGCAATACCGTGAAGCAAACCATCCCCACCGCGTACCGGCTGCGCTGAGCGGTACCGCGGACGGGGTGACCCGGTCCGGGGCGCGGCCGGGGCGAGAGTGTCTCGCCCCGGCCGCGCCCTTGTCAGTGGCGGCCGGTGTGCCGAGACCGGCGCTGAGGCGCAAGCGGACAAGTGGAAGGGGGCCCCGACCGGGGCCCCCTTCGTGGTGCTTGATGGTCAGCTGGCGCTGCAGGTGACCGTCGGAGTCGAGCTGCTTCCACTGGCAAGGAAGCCGAAGCTCGTGGTGCCGTTGGCCCCCAGGGAGCCGTTGTACGACACGTTGCGGGCCGTCACGGTCGATCCGGACGTGGTGTGCGTCGCGTTCCAGACCTGGCTGATCTGCTGGCCACTGGACAACGTCCAGCTCGCAGCCCAGCCGTTCAACGGCGAGGTGCCGGTGTTCTTGATCTCCACCTCGCCCTGGAATCCACCGGACCAGCTGTTGGTCACCTTGAAGGTGGCCGAGCAGCCACCGTTACCCGCCGGCGGCGGAGTGGTGGGCGGCGGGGTGGTCGGCGGCGGCGTGGTGGGCGGCGGCGTGGTGGGCGGCGGGTTCGTGCCACCGTTGCCGATGCCGGTCACTTCACCGTTACCGCCGTCGAAGACCACGTCGGAGCAGCCGAAGAAGTTCTCCTGGCTGTCCGAACGGACCCAGCGGGAGTAGATGATGTGCCGGCCACTCTTGTTCGCCGGCAGGGTGCCGGTGAAGTAGTAGTGACCGTCGTTGGTGCCGACCGCGCCGCGCTGCGGCGGGTTGGTCACCGTCAGGAACGGCTGCGCCTCCAGGTCGTCCCAGGCAAGGGCCCGGGTCGGGCTCCAGCTGTCCTTGGTCACGTAGAAGTAGAACGTGCCCGGGTGGTGGGCCCAGTTGCTGTACCGGAACTCCATGGAGCGACCGGCGGTCAGGTGGGTCAACGGCCAGTCGTTGCGGGCCAGGTCGAAGCCGCGGAAACCGGTCGCGCCGCCGCTGCACAGCTGCCCGTCCGGAATGAAGCCGGTGGTGCGACCGCCGGCGTCCGAACGCAGCACGCTGAACCAGTTGTAGAGGGAGTTCGTACCGCTCTGCGCGACAGCCGCCGCACAGGCCGGGTTCTGCGGACGGATCTCGCCGGTGGGGGAGAGCCCGTCACGCCAACAGAGGTAGGTACGGGCGCCCGGCGTCATCGCCGCGCCGTGCGCGGCGGCCGGGTCGGGGCTGGCGGTCACGGCGACGACCGCGCTCGCAGCGAGGGTGACGGCCGCGAAGAACATCGCGGCCAGACGAGGACGGTGCACAGGTTCTCCTGACTCGCGGGGACACCGGTTTGGTGGCCCCGCCGGAACGCGCGGGGTGACGAGGTACGTCTGACCCGCTGCTGTGGCGGATGCGATCGATGCGGCTACCTGCGCCCAGGGCGGATGGCCCAACAGGCGGGTGCCGTCAGCATTCGGTCGACGCGTAAATGCCCTCGCGTGCGATGAACCCGGCGCCGGTGACGCGCAGCCCCGCGTCACCCGGCACTACCTATCCCAGCATGCCGGGCGCAACGGCGCAATAGTCATTTCTCGATGTCCGATTTCCACCCACGTCCAATACCGCGGCTTGCGCGCCCGACCCGCCCACACTGTGCCAGCCTGAGCCGTACGACTGCCGACGGGAGGGACCGGCTCGATGGGATACGCGGTGGTGCTCGGCGAGGCCCTCGTCGACCTGCTCGACATGGAATGCGACGGCGTGCCGGTCTACCGGCAGGCCATCGGCGGTGCCCCGCTGAACGTCGCGGTGGGCATCGCCCGGCTCGGCGGTGCGGCGCAGTTCGTCGGCTCGCTCGGCGACGACGCCCTGGCCGAGCGGATCCGCACCTTCCTCACCGCCACCGGGGTCGGCCTGGCCGGCACGGTCACCGCCGCCGTACCGACCACGTTGGCCGTGGCCACCTTCACCGGCGCCGAGCCGGACTTCCGCTTCTACGGCGATCCGCCGTCGTACGCCCTGTTGAAGCCGGACGATCTCGACGTCGCGCTGATCGAGGGCGCGGACGTGCTCTCCTGCGGCTCGATCGTGCTGTTGTCGCCGGGGCCGCTGGCCGCCGCGCGGCGGGCCTGGTCGCTGGCGACCGGCCTGCGGGTGTTCGACCCCAACGTCCGGCCACGGCTGCTGTCCGGCCCGGCGGCCCTGGTCGCCCTGCGCGAGGTGGTCGCCGAGTTCGCCGCCGGGGCACACCTGGTCAAGCTGAGCAGCGCCGACGCGGAGGCGCTCTATCCGGGCGAGCCGGTCGAGGGTGTGGCCGCCTACCTGCGGGAGTTGGGGGCGGGCACCGTCGTGGTCACCCTCGGTGCCGCCGGCGCGGTGCTCGCCGCCGCCGGTGCCGATCCGGTACGGGTGCCAGCGCCGAGCGTGACAGCCGTCGACGCCACCGGAGCCGGTGACTCGGTGCTGGCCGCCCTCGTCGCCGACCTACTGGTCGCCGGTGAGCCGACCGACCCGACGGGGTGGACCGAGCGGGTCGCCTTCGCGCTGCGTGTCGCCGGGCTGGTCTGCGAGCGTGCCGGCGGCGCCGTTGCCATGCCCACCCGAGCCGAGGTTGCCGACCGCTTCCCCACCTGACCGGGCCAGGCACGCCCCGCATCAGGCCAAGCGGGCCCTGTACCAGGTCGGCACCACAGGTGCGGCCCGCATCAGGTCACGCGCGCCCGGCGTCAGGTCAGGCGGTGCCGTCCAGTTCGGCGTAGCCGCGGCGGGCGGCCAGCAGCGCGGGGCGGGCCGGGAACGGTGCATCGGCGGCGACCCGTTCCGGTGGCGTCGAACCGGTGTGCCCGGCCCGGATCAGCCAGGCCAACTCGACCAACTGGGCGTGCTGTGCCCGGACGAAGTCGGCGTCCACCGGCGTACCGTGCCCCGGCACCACCACCGTCGAGTCGGTCGTCCAGCGCAGCAGTTCGGCCAGCGCGTCGGGCCACTGCAACGGGTAGGAATCCTCGAATGCGGGCGGCCCGGACTGCTCGACCAGATCACCGGCGACCAGCACGTCGGCGTCGGGTACGTGCACCACGAGATCGGCGTCGGTGTGCCCCCGACCGGGATGGCGTAACACCACCTGCCGGCCCCCGATGTCGAGGGTGGCCTCCGTGTGGACGGTGTGGGTGGGTGCCAGCACGGTGACCTCGGCCAGTTCGTCGGCCAGCCCGGGGTGCTCGTCGCGCAGTTCCGCGTACGCCTCGCGGCGGAGCCGTTGCGGGTCGTCGCGCAACGCCGCCGCGGCCAGTTCGTGCGCCCAGATCGGGCGCGGCGGGTCGCCGGCGAGGGTGGCGTTGCCGAAGCAGTGGTCGAAGTGGTGATGGGTGTTGACCAGGGTCAACGGATCACCGGTGACCGCGCGTACGGCGGCGCAGAGCTCGACCGCCTGCCCGACGGTGGACAGGGTGTCGACAAGCAGCGCCTCCCCGTCGCCCAGCACCAGCGTGACGTTTACCGCGAGCAACGGCTCCCGCAGCACCAGCACCCGGTCGGCGACCTCGACGAAACCGCCGGTCATGACGACCGTCCCGCCCGCTCGATGAAGCGCTGCCGGTCGACCACCACCCGCTCCACCCGTCCCTGCGCGATCGTCTGCTCGCCCTCCACGACTGTCACCTCGAAGGTCAGCCGCCGCTTGTCGACAGCCGTCAGCCGGGCCTGCGCCGCCACCGTACGGCCCACCGGCGTCGCGGCCAGGTGCTCCAGTTCGACGCGGGTGCCGACGGTGGTCGTCCCGGCGGGCAGGTGACGGGCGGTCGCCGCCACGGTCGCCGCCTCGGCCAGCGCGAGCACCCGTGGGGTGCCGAGCACAGGCACGTCACCGGAGCCGACGGCCTGGGCGGTGTCGTTGTCGGTGACGGTCAACTCGACCCGGGCCGCCAGGCCCGGCGTCAGGACACGATCCAGCTGCTCCTGCATGGCCACAGCGTAGGTGCTCGCCCCGACCCCGGGCGCGCAGACGGCCACCATCACGCTCGATCAGGGCCCGAACAACCGCGACCCGCCGCTGCCGGCCGGCGCTGCATGATCACTCCTGTTGGCGGGCGGCGTGACCGCGTGCGGACAACTCCGCCGCCAGCGCCCACGCCTCGGCGAGATCCCGGTCCACCGCCGCGGCCCCGGCTCCGCCCGCCGTGTCGGCGTGCACCGTGGCCAGGCGCAGCCGGCGCTGCAACGGCCCCTGCACCACCCGGACGCTCTGCAACCGGGCGTACGGCACGACTGTCACCTGGCGGGTGAGCAGGCCGGAACGCACCGCGAAGACCTGCCCGGTGAGGCCTGCGCCGAGCACCTGACGGCTGAGCGGGTTGAGCCAGCGGGCCCGTACCGGCGGCGGCGTCAGCGGCAGCGCCGACAGGTCGACCCCCGGCAGCACCTCGGCCACGATCGCCTCGGCGGTGGGCAGGTCACCGACCGGCAGCAGACGATCCGGCCGACTGCGCTGGTCCGGCTCGCCGGCGGTGTAGCCGGCCACCTCCAGGCGCAGCCGCAACCAGCCCTTGAACCGCCAGAGCAGCGGCCAGGTCACCCCGATGGTCTGCACCCGGTGCAGCGGTACGGTCTGCACCCTGGTCTCCAGCAGGCCGTTGCGGATGCGCAGGCGGTCGTCGTCGCGAGCCAGTTGGAACTGCCAGTCGTCGAGGACCCGGCGTACCGGTTGCAACACGATGCCCGCCATCGCGGTCAACGTGCTCGCCACCGCGATGAACGACCAGGTGCCCTCGGACAGGAACTGCGCGGCCACGAAGACCACACCGAACGGCAGCAGGAACGCCTGCGGGGTCAGCAACTGGCTGACCAGCAGATCCTGGTTGCGTACGGAGTGCAGTGGCCGGCCGGTCGACGGCTCGGCACTGGCCGGCGTGGCCGTCGGTGCGTACGGTGGCGCGCCCCCCGGCACCCCGGCAGCCGGTGCCCCGGCAGACGGTCGGCCCGCCAGCGACAGCAGGCGTTGCCGCAACGCGGACGCCTCGGTGACGCTGAGGAAGGCCAACGGCGCCTCGGTCTTACCTCCGCCGACCACCTCCAGCCGCAGCTCGGCCAGCCCGGTGAGCTGGGCGAGCAGCGGTCGGACGACCTCGACGGCCTGGAGGCGCTCCAGTGGGATCGCACGGGTCCGCCGCCAGAGCAGCCCCTCGTGGATCCGCAGCTCGCGGCCCACCACCTGATAGCCGGTGTTGTACCAACTCACCACGGCCAGCACCGCAGCGCCCAGGACGATCACGGTCACCATCGCCGCGAACCAGCCGAAGCCGACCCGGGACAACGTCGACCAGGACAGCCCGGCGATGACCACCACCAGCGACCTCGCGCTGTGCAGCACCGGGCTCAACGGATGCAGCCGCTGCCGGGCCTGTTGTGCCGCGCCCGGCTGCCCCGACCACCCGTCGGGTGGATACTGCGGCGGCACCGCACCTGGTAGATACCCGAGCGGATACCCCGCCGGCGGCGGCCCGACCGGCGGCCCGGCGGGTGGTTGCCAGCCCGGCGATTGCCAACCCGGCGGTGACCAGCCCCCTGGCGCTCCTGCCGGTGGTGGTCCGACCGGTGGCCCGGCCGGGGGGAGACCCGTCGGCGATTCGGATGGCGGTGTGGTGCCGGGTGATGGCGTGGCGCGCTCCGAGTCCCAGCCGGTGTGGTCGCTCACAGCCCTTCCGCCCGGTCCTCGCCGAGCGCCGTGAGCCGGTCGCGCAACCGGGACGCCTCCGCGGGCCGAAGACCCGGCACCCGGGCGTCGCTGGCCGCCGCGGCGGTGTGCAGCTGCACGGTGGCCAGGTCGAAGGCCCGCTCCAGCGGACCCGCGCTGACATCGACGAACTGCATCCGGGAGTACGGCACGATGGAGAGCCGGCGGACCAGCAGCCCGTGCCGCACCAGCAGGTCGTTCTCCCGTTCGGCGTAGCCCCAGGCACGCACCGCCCGGACGATTGTCACCGCCCGCCAGACGGCGAACACCAGGACCACGCCGAGTGCCAGGCCGAAGGGCCAGGCACCGGTGAACCCCCAGGCGACCCCGATCATGATCGACAGTACGACCACCACGCCGGACAGCCGCAGCAACTCCACCCAGATCAGATCGGACGAGATCGACTGCCACCGGACGGTGTTCGGCCACGGTTCGAGCGGGCCGGGCTGCCCGACAGCCGACGCCGGCACCTGGCCACCCACCTGCTCACCGCTCACGGGACGGGCCTTTCGTTCGCGACTGCGGGGCTCGCAAGCTCACTCCTCGCGCTCACGGGACGGGCCTTTCGTTCCACTCTTGAAGCGTAGGCGATTCGGTCAGCGGGGCGACCTCGCGCAGGAAGCCCCGCGCGGTGAGGAAGTCACCGAGATGACCACGGTGCGCGTCGCAGGCGAGCCAGGTCTTGCGTCGCTCGGGCTGGTGCAGGCGCGGATTGTTCCACCGAAGTGACCAGTCGGCCGGGGCGTGACACCCACGGGCCGAACAGACCAGGGTCGTGGTGGGGGGATCGGGCTCGCTCATCCCGGCCAGTCTAGGGCGGCGGACGAGGAGAAGAATTGAGCGCCGGGCGACCACGGGGGAAGCCGCCCGGCGACGGATGAATGGTACACACGCCGGGGCGTCATCTGTCCACTGGTGATCGGCGATTGGCGTGGCGACGGACGGCGTGGCGAAAATCGGTCGCTCCCGCCGTCCGTACCGAGCCGGGCATGCGAGGCTTGGTAGCGCACACGCCGCGACGACCGATTCATGCTGTGGAGGACCGGTGGCCCAGCCGACCACGCCCGACGCCCCGACGCCGAGCGGGACCCCGCCGCAGACGCCCGGCGCACCGACCACCCCGGCGCAGGACGCGGGCCTGCTGGAGCGGGCCCTGTTCGAGATCAAACGGGTGATCGTCGGGCAGGACCGGATGGTGGAGCGGATGTTCGTGGCCCTGCTCGCCCGGGGGCACTGCCTGCTGGAGGGCGTGCCGGGAGTGGCCAAGACGCTGGCGGTGGAAACCCTGGCCAAGGTCGTCGGTGGCTCGTTCGCCCGGGTGCAGTTCACCCCGGACCTGGTGCCGGCCGACATCATGGGTACCCGGATCTACCGGCAGTCCAGCGAGAAGTTCGACGTCGAGTTGGGGCCGGTCTTCGTCAACTTCCTGCTCGCCGACGAGATCAACCGGGCGCCGGCCAAGGTGCAGTCGGCGCTGCTGGAGGTGATGAGCGAGCGGCAGGTCTCCATCGGCGGGGAGAGTCACCGGGTGCCGAACCCGTTCCTGGTGATGGCGACGCAGAACCCGATCGAGCAGGAGGGGGTCTACCCGCTGCCGGAGGCGCAGCGGGACCGCTTCCTCATGAAGATCGTCGTGGGTTATCCGACCGACGCCGAGGAGCGGGAGATCGTCTACCGGATGGGTGTGGCGCCACCCGAGCCCACCGCCGTGTTCGACACCGACGACCTGATCGCCCTGCAGAACAAGGCCGACCAGGTGTTCGTACACAACGCGCTCGTCGACTACGCGGTACGGCTGGTGCTGGCCACGCGTACGCCTGCGGAGCACGGCATGCCCGACGTGGCGCAACTGATCCAGTACGGTGCCAGCCCACGGGCCTCGCTCGGGCTGGTCCGGGCGACCCGGGCGCTGGCCCTGCTGCGCGGCCGCGACTACGCCCTGCCGCAGGACGTGCAGGACATCGCGCCGGACATCCTGCGGCACCGGTTGGTGCTCAGCTACGACGCGCTCGCCGACGACGTGCCGGCCGACCACGTGGTGCACCGGGTGATGTCGACCATCCCGATGCCGTCCGTGGCGCCCCGGCAGCAGGCGACCCCGACACCACCGGCCGCGGTGGCACCGACCTCGGGGTGGCCCGGGCAGCGGCCGTGACCTCCACCACCCCTCCCGCCGGCCACCGGCAACGCGCACCCGACGCGACGGACAACCGCTCCGGCGCGGTGCTGTCCCGGCTGCAACTGCTTGTCACCCGCAAGCTCGACGGCCTGTTGCAGGGCGACTACGCCGGCCTGCTGCCCGGGCCGGGCAGCGAGGCGGGGGAGTCGCGGGAGTACCGCCCCGGCGACGACGTACGCCGGATGGACTGGCCGGTCACCGCCCGCACCACCACGCCGCACGTGCGGCGTACGGTGGCCGACCGGGAACTGGAGACCTGGCTGGCGGTGGACCTGTCGGCGAGCCTGGACTTCGGCACCGGCCGGTGGCTCAAACGGGACGTGGTGATCGCCGCGGCGGCGGCCATCACCCACCTGACCGTACGCGGCGGCAACCGCATCGGCGCGGTGGTCGGCAGCGGCGACGAGGTGCCCGCGCCGCGCCGGGGTCGCCGGTCGCCACCCGCGCCGGTCGGGCCGGGGCGACTGGTCCGGATGCCGGCCCGCTCCGGGCGCAAGGAGGCGCAGGGCATGCTGCGCGCCATCGCCGCCACCGAGAGCCGGCCCGGCCGCAGCGACCTCGGCGCCCTGGTGGACATGCTCAACCGCCCGCCCCGACGGCGTGGCGTCGCGGTGGTCATCTCCGACTTCCTCGCCCCGCCCACCCAGTGGGCCCGCCCGCTGCGCAAACTGCGGGTACGCCACGACGTGCTGGCGATCGAGGTGGTCGACCCGCGTGAACTGGAGCTGCCCGATGTAGGGGTGCTTCCGGTCGTCGACCCGGAGACCGGGGAACTGCACGAGGTGCAGACCGCCGACCCGAGCCTGCGGCACCGGTACGCGGCTGCGGCAGCCGCCCAACGGGCGGAGATCTCCGCCGCGATGCGGGCCGCCGGTGCCGCACACCTACGACTGCGTACGGACCGAGACTGGCTGCTGGACATGGTGCGCTTCGTCGCCGCGCAACGGCACGCGCGTACCCGGGGGACGACACGATGATCCGACTGCTCCAACCGTGGTGGCTGCTGGCCGTACTGCCGGTGCTCGCCCTGGCCGCGCTCTACGTCTGGCGTCAGCTGCGTCGCCGGGACTACGCGATGCGGTTCACCAACGTGGACCTGCTGCGTACCGTGGCCCCGAAGGGGTTGGGCTGGCGGCGGCACGTGCCGGCGACCGCGTTCCTGCTCGCCCTGCTGGTGCTGGCCGGCGCCCTGGCCCGCCCGGCGATGGACACCCGGGAACCGCTCGAACGCGCCACCATCATGCTGGCCATCGACGTGTCACTGTCGATGCAGGCCGACGACGTGTCGCCGACCCGGCTGGAAGGGGCCCAGGAGGCGGCCAAACAGTTCGTCCGGGAACTGCCCGAGACGTACAACGTGGGCCTGGTCTCCTTCGCCAAGTCGGCGAACGTGCTGGTGCCGCCGACCAAGGACCGCCCGGCGGTGACCAACGCGATCGACGGCCTGGTGCTGGCCGAGGCGACGGCGACCGGGGAAGCGGTCTTCACCTGCCTGGAGGCGATCCGGTCGGTCCCGGCCGACGGTGCGGCCGGCATCCCGCCGGCCCGGATCGTGCTGCTCTCCGACGGCTTCCGCACGGCCGGCCGATCGGTGGAGGAGGCCGCTGCCGCCGCGCAGGCGGCGAACGTGCCGGTCTCCACCATCGCGTTCGGCACCGACGCCGGCCACGTCGCCATCGGCGGACAACTGCAACGGGTACCGGTGGACCGGATGGCGCTGGCCGCGCTGGCCGAGACGACCGAGGGCTACTTCTACGAGGCCGCTTCGGTGAGTGAGTTGAAGCAGGTGTACCAGGACATGGGCAGCTCGATCGGCTTCCGCACCGAAGCCCGCGAGATCACCCAGTGGTACGCGGGCATCGCACTGCTGCTCGCCCTCTGCGCCGGCGCCACCAGCCTCCTCTGGTCCTCGCGCATGCTCTGACCCCGCACCCCCCGCCCCGGCGGCGTCAGCGCGCGGGTTGGTGCGATGGTGCGGGACTCGGGGCTGTTGAGGGGCGTGGGTGGTCAGTGGTTGCCGCTGGCGAGGACGAACAGGACGGCAACCCAGACGGCGGCGAGGGTGAAACCCAGCGGGGCGACGTAGCGGCTCATGACAGGCTCCGGGGTGAGCGGTTCGTCGGCCCGGGACACGGGTGGACCGGCGAGGAGTGAATCGGGGACGCACACACACGAAGTCGTGACCGGGGGGCTTCCGGGTGGCACCCGCAGGCTCGACCGGCTTGTGGGCCGGACGGCGGTGGCGGGGTGCGCGGGGAGCGGGCCAGCTCAGGCGGAGGGATACTCAGCGTGACTGGCGGTCGGCCCGGCCACGACTGGGAGGATCGCTATCTGGCACAGCGATCACCTCCTGAAGTCGGGTCGGTCCGGGCGGTACGGGCCGCCGTGCGACCCGCAAGCGGGAGTCAGCGTACACCCGCGATCGAAGCGGGCGCATCCGGCCGACCCACCGCCGGACCCCGGGATACGACTGCCCGCCTCCGGCCGGTGGCGGAGACCGGAAAGGCTGGCCGCGACCGGTCGACGGCGGGATGAACTGCCGTCGACGCCGTCCGTCATCCGAGGTGGAAGTGATCACCGTACGTGCGGTGACGTGGGTCGGGTTAGCGATTACTGTGCGGTAGCGCCTAGTCTCCAACCCGCAGCGATCTTTGGAGGGGACGTACGTGTCTCGAACTGTCTTGGTCACCGGCGGCAACCGCGGCATCGGGCTGGCCATCGCGCAGGCCTTTGCCAAGCAGGGTGACCGGGTGGCGATCACGCACCGGGGCAGCGGAGCGCCCGACGGGATCTTCGGCGTGCGGTGCGACGTCACCGACAGCGAGTCGGTCGACGCGGCCTTCGCTGCCGTGGAGGCGGAGTTCGGCCCGGTGGAGGTGCTTGTCGCCAACGCCGGCATCACCGACGACACGCTGCTGCTGCGGATGTCCGAGGAGCAGTTCACCCGGGTGCTGGACACCAACCTGACCGGGGCGTACCGCTGCGCCAAGCGGGCGTCGTCGAAGATGCTGCGGGCCAGGTGGGGCCGCATGATCTTCATCTCCTCGGTGGTCGGCCTCTCCGGCGGCCCCGGCCAGGTCAACTACGCGGCCAGCAAGGCCGGCCTGGTCGGAGTTGCCCGCTCGATCACCCGCGAGCTGGGCACCCGCAACATCACCGCCAACGTCGTCGCGCCCGGCTTCATCGAGACCGACATGACCGCCGACCTCTCCGCCGAGCGCAAGGCGGAGATCCTCAGTTCCATCCCGGCGGGCCGGATGGCCAGCCCGGAGGAGGTCGCCGCGGCCGTCACCTGGCTGGCCGGCGACAGCGCCGGTTACATCTCCGGCGCGGTCATCCCGGTCGACGGCGGCATGGGCATGGGTCACTGAGCCGAGCCGGCCACTGAACGTGAGTACGGAGGAATGAGCATAATGTCCGGACTGCTGGCCGGTAAGCGGCTGCTCGTCAGCGGCGTCATCACCGACGCCTCCATCGCCTTCTCGGTGGCCAAGCTCGCCCAGGAGAACGGCGCCCAGGTCCTGCTGACCGGGTACGGCCGGCTTTCGCTTGTGGAGCGGATCGCCAGGCGGCTGCCCGAGACGGCACCCGTGATCGAGCTGGACGTGACCAACTCCGAACACCTCGCCGGGCTCGCCGACAAGGTGCGTGAGCACGTCGACGGCCTCGACGGGGTGGTGCACTCGATCGGCTTCGCCCCGCAGAGCTGCCTCGGCGGCGGGTTCCTCGACGCCTCCTGGGAGGACGTGGCCACCGCACTGCACGTCTCCACGTACTCCTACAAGTCGCTGGCCACCGCGGCGCTGCCGCTGATGTCGCCGGGCGGTGCGGTGGTCGGGTTGACCTTCGACGCCACCCAGGCCTGGCCGGTGTACGACTGGATGGGTGTGGCCAAGGCCGGCCTGGAGTCCACCTCCCGCTACCTCGCCCTGCACCTGGGCAAGCAGGGCATCCGCAGCAACCTGGTCGCCGCCGGGCCGCTGCGGACGATGGCCGCCAAGTCGATCCCCGGCTTCGAGCAGTTCGAGGACGCCTGGTCCGAGCGGGCCCCGCTGGGCTGGAACCTCACCGACCAGGAGCCGGCCGCCCGGGCCTGCCTGGCGCTGCTGTCGGACTGGTTCCCCGCCACCACCGGCGAGATCGTCCACGTCGACGGCGGCTACCACGCCATCGGCGCGTAGGTGCAAGGAAGGGCCCCCTGTTAACGCCTGCGGTAGAGCAGGGGGCCCCTCTTAACGGCCGGGACCCGGGGGCGTTGCCCGATCGCCGCCTGGCAGGGGCAAGAATGGGACCATGGCGTACGACGCGGTGGTGCTGGTGTCCTTCGGCGGCCCGGAAGGGCCCGACGACGTGCTGCCCTTCCTGCAGAACGTGACCCGGGGGCGGGGCATCCCGCCGCAACGCCTGGCCGAGGTCGCCGAGCACTACCAGCACTTCGGCGGCGTCTCCCCGATCAACCAGCAGTGCCGGGACCTGCTCGCCGCGGTCCGCGCCGACTTCGCCGCCCACGGTCTCGACCTGCCGGTGTACTGGGGCAACCGGAACTGGCACCCGATGCTCGCCGACACCTTCGCGCAGATGCGCGACGACGGCGTACGGCGGGCGTTGGCCTTCGTCACCAGCGCCTTCGGCGGGTACTCCTCGTGCCGGCAGTACCAGGAGGACATCACCGCCGCCCGAGCCGCGGTCGGTCCGGACGCGCCGGTGATCGAGAAGATCCGCCAGTTCTGGGACCATCCCGGCTTCGTCGAGCCGCACGTCGACGCGGTACGGGCAGCGCTGAGCCGGCTCGACCCGGCCCGTCGGGACCACACCCGACTGGTCTTCACCGCACACTCCGTACCCGTGTCGATGGCGGACAGTGCCGGCCCGCACGGCGGCCGGTACACCGCGCAGCTCACCGAGACGGCCCGGCTGGTGCACACGGCCGCCGCCCCCGACCTGCCCTACGACCTGGTGTGGCAGAGCCGCTCCGGTCCGCCGCACGTGCCGTGGCTGGAGCCGGACATCAACGATCACCTGACCGCCCTCGCCGCGAAGGGCGTCACCGCCGTGGTGGTCAGCCCGATCGGTTTCGTCTCCGACCACCTCGAGGTGATCTGGGACCTCGACACCGAGGCGCGGGACACGGCCACCCGGCTCGGCCTGGAGTACGTCCGCGCGGAAACCCCGGGCACCGACCCCCGCTTCGTGACAATGGTGCGGGAGTTGGTGCAGGAACGCATCGACCCGGCCGGGGCCGACAGGCGTCGCCGTCTCGGCGAGCTGCCGATGTGGGACACCTGCCCCTCGGTCTGTTGCGTCCCGCCCCGCCGTCCGTCCTGACCGGCCCTGGCGACCACCCCCCCGACACCCCTGCGGAGACGAGCATGCAAGACCGTAAACCCGTCGAGAGTTGGCTCACCGACATGGACGGTGTGCTGGTGCACGAGGGCCAGCCGGTGCCGGGCGCCCCGGAGTTCATCAAGCGGATGCGGGCCTCCGGCAAGCCGTTCCTGGTGCTGACCAACAACTCCATCTACACCCCGCGTGACCTCCGGGCCCGCCTCGCCCGGATGGGTCTGGACGTGCCGGAGCAGGCGATCTGGTCCTCCGCGCTGGCCACGGCCCAGTTCCTGGCCGATCAGCGGCCGGGCGGCACCGCGTACGTGATCGGGGAGGCCGGGCTGACCACGGCGCTGCACGCGGTCGGCTACGTGCTCAGCGACTTCGCGCCCGACTACGTGGTGCTGGGGGAGACCCGCACCTACAGCTTCGAGGCGATCACCAAGGCGATTCGGCTGATCAACGACGGGGCGCGGTTCATCTGCACCAACCCCGACGCCACCGGCCCGTCGGTCGAGGGGGCCCTGCCGGCCGCCGGCTCGGTGGCGGCGATGATCTCGAAGGCGACCGGGGTGGAGCCGTACTTCGTCGGCAAGCCCAACCCGATGATGATGCGCTCGGCGTTGAACACCATCGACGCGCACTCGGAGAGCACCGCGATGATCGGCGACCGGATGGACACCGACATCCTCTGCGGGCTGGAGGCCGGGTTGGAGACCATCCTGGTGCTGACCGGCATCAGCACCCGCACGGAGGCGGAACGCTACCCGTACCGGCCGTCGCGCATCGTCAACTCGGTGGCCGACCTGATCGACGAGATCTGACGCGACGGGAATCAGGTAGCGACGGGCGTCATGCGTTCACCTTGTGCCCGACGCGTCGCAGACCATCGACCCTTCCTGAACCGCTGACACCCGCGCTACGGGCGTAGTGGGGCGTTGCAGGCGGCGACGAGCGCCTGGCGGCAGGCGGTGGTCAGCGGGCGCAGGGCGGCATCGCGCTGCTGGGCCTCGTGGTTGTTGACCGCGCCGCCGGGTGCGGCGTGCCCGGCCAGGGCGAGCACCCGGTCGAGTACGGCGGCCCGGGCGAACAGCCGGCGGGCCCGTGGGTCGAATCCGGGCGGCAGGTCGGTGGTGCCGTCCGGGCGGCGCAACGCCTCCAGAGCACCGGCCAGCTCGGGACGCCACTGGGCGACGTCGAGTCGGGTCAGCGCCGCCGTCGTGTCGGCCAGCGCGGCGGCCAGCTCCGCCTCCGCCTCGGCGGCGCCGGGCAGGGTGAGCGAGGCGGCCGGGGCGTTCGCCGGCAGCGGGTAGACCCGCCAGAGCACCGTCTCGAAGGTGTCCCCGGAGCCGGAGGTGTGCACCCGTACCTCGGGGATCAGGCCCATCGCGCCGGCGACGACCGCCTCACCGGCGAGCAGCGCGGCCCCGGCGAAGTCACCCGGGCCGGGCAGGCCACGAGGGTCGCCCGGTGCCGGCAGCACCAGCCGGATCTCGTCCGGCGAGAGCTTGGCCAGGGTGGGCAGGGCCTCCCGCAACGGCACGTCCGTCCAGGTGCCGGGCGCGTCGGCGACGTGGTGCTCCTCGTCGCCGGCGACCTCGTCGGCGACCTCGTCAAAGGGCACCAGCCCGGCGCGCCATGCGCGCACCCAGGCAACGAACCGGCTCGACCGGCGCGGCGCGAGGATGGCCGCACCCGCAGCGGGGGTGGACATGCCGAAAGAGTACGTGCTCACGCCCGCCCCTGTCTCGGCTGCCGCGCCCCACCCCCACCCACCTGCCCCCTCTCCGCCCTCCCACGCCGTCGATCTTGCAGTTTTGGTCGCCGTTACGTCTGCTATGCGCCTTTCTCGGCGACAACTTCTGCAAGATCGACGGTCCCGGGCGGGTCGCGGCGGGGACCGGGGTGCGTCCTGGGGTGGGCGGCGGGTCGAGGTGTGGGGTGGGGGTGAGGGGACTAGCGTGCGTGGGATGGGGCGGCGGTATGGCGAGGACGTGTTGGCGGGGAACTGGCGGCGTCGGACGGTGATTCCGGAGGTCGACGCCGAGACCGACCTGGTGGTCGAGGACGCCGATTCGGGCTTCTGTGGCGCGGTGGTGGGTTTCGAGTCCGGTGCGGTCGTGCTGGAGGACCGGCACGGTAAGCGGCGCAACTTCCCGCTGCGTCCGGCCGCGTTCCTGCTCGACGGCCGGCCGGTCACCCTGCGCCGGCCCGTCCGGGCACCGGTGCCGGCCGCGCGTCGGCGTACCGCCTCCGGTTCGATCGCGGTGGACGGGGTCCGTGCCCGCGTCGCCCGGGCCAGCCGGATCTGGGTGGAGGGTGTGCACGACGCCGCCCTGGTCGAGCGGATCTGGGGCGACGATCTGCGCATCGAGGGTGTGGTGGTGGAGCCGCTGGAGGGTATCGACGACCTGGACGCCGCGGTACGCGACTTCGGGCCGGCCCCGCACCGGCGGCTAGGTGTTCTGGTCGACCATCTGGTGCCCGGTTCGAAGGAGAGCCGGATCGTGGCCCGGGTGACCTCGCCGCACGTGCTCGTCACCGGGCACCCGTACGTCGACGTGTGGCAGGCGGTGAAGCCGGCGGCCCTGGGCATCCGGGCGTGGCCGGTGGTGCCGCCGGGGCGGCCGTGGAAGGAAGGCGTCTGCGCGGCGCTGGGCGTCGCCGAGCCCGCCGACATGTGGCGGCACATCCTGTCCCGGGTGAACACCTACGCCGAGGTGGAAACCCCCCTGATCAACGCCATGGAACGATTGATCGACTTCGTGACCGAGCCGGCCTGATCCCGGCCGCTCGCGGTCTGCTTCTCCGTCGACCGCCCGTCGTCGTCGACGTACTGCGGCACGCCGCCCGGGGCACGCGTGTCCCGGTTCTGGCAGCAGAGCGCTACGGTGTACCGCCTGATCCCTACCATTCCCCGGGGGTGCCGGTTGAGTCGGTTCGAGCAGCCGCGACGGCGGGTGCGTCAGGCGTTCCAGGCGGGACGTGAGTCGGTCCGCGCCGCCCGCGAGCGACAGCGCGAACGGGCCGCGATCCGGGCGGAGGAAGCCCGGCCCGAACCGCTGCCCTGGCGACCGGAACCGCCCGTCGACGGTGGCGGCTCGACGACCAGCCGCGACGACTCCGACGTGCCGAAGGCGCTCCGGATCGCCGCCGCCTGGTCGTGGCGTCTGATCGTGATCGGGGTCGTCGGCTGGGCGCTGCTGCGCTTCATGGGTGCCATTCGCATCGTCATCGTTCCGCTGCTGGTCGCCCTGCTGCTCACCGCGTTGTTGGCACCGGCCGTGGGTTGGCTGCTGCGCCTGCGCGTTCCCCGGTCCCTGGCCACCGCCGTGGTGCTGATCAGCGGGCTCGGCGCGGTGGTCGGCACGCTGACGCTTGTGGTCAACCAGTTCATCGTCGGTCTGCCGGATCTGAGCGTGCGGGCCGCGGCCGGCATCGGGCAGATCCAGGACTGGCTGCGCGACGGCCCGCTCGGGCTCTCCGACGGTCAGCTCAACGGGTACGTCGAGGCCGGGCAGAAGTGGATCAACGAGAACAGTCAGTCGCTGACCAGCGGAGCGATCAACACCGCCGGCACGGTGGTCGAGGTGTTCACCGGCACCCTGCTGGTGCTCTTCGCCATGTTCTTCTTCCTGCGCGACGGTGACCGGATCTGGCGGTTCCTGGTCGGGATGCTCCCGGTCGCCGCCCGCTGGCGGACCGACGACGCCGGTCGGGCCTCCTGGCTGACCCTGGTGGCGTACGTCCGGGCCACGGTGCTGGTGGCCTTCATCGACGCGCTGGGCATCGGCATCGCGCTCGTACTGTTCGACGTGCCGTTCGCCTTCCCGCTGGCCGCGTTGGTGTTCCTCGGCGCGTTCATCCCGATCGTCGGTGCCACCCTGTCCGGCGCGGTGGCAGTGCTGGTCGCCCTGGTCGACAGCGGCTGGGTCACCGCGCTGGCCATTCTCGGCGCGGTGATCGTGGTGCAGCAGCTGGAGGGCAACGTCCTGCAACCCTGGATCATGGGCAAGGCGGTGGCCCTGCACCCGCTGCCGGTGGTGTTGGCGGTGACCGCCGGTGTGGTGCTCGACGGCATCGTCGGCGCGCTGGTGGCCGTACCGTTGATCGCCGTGCTCAACACGGCCGTGCGCCGCCTGGCCCGCCGCCCACCGGAACCGGCCCCGCCGATCCCCGACGCGGTGGTAGTCCGCTCCACCGCCCCCTGAGCCATCCGACCCGACCGGCCGGCCCCGACCTGCGTGCCGTGCCGGCCCCGGTCGCCGGGTCGGAACCGGTCGTGGCGCGTCGTCGGGTCGGGACCGGTTACGGCGCGTCGTCGGGGGAGCGGGTGAAGACGAAGGTGGCGATGTCCAGCGCCACCGGGGTGCCGTTGTCGTCGCGGAGCACGGCCAGCACCTCGCCGTTCTCCTCGCCGCTGACGGCCCGCCACCGGTCCGGGCCTTGCGGGACGAAGCGGCTGACCGGGTCGCCCGGCATGGTCCCGAGCAGGTCGCCGGTCGAGGCGTCCCAGGTGACGTCGAGCGGGAGGCCCATCCACCACCAGCGGCCGGTGAGGGCGGCCACGTCGGCCGGGGGCGGTGCGTCGACCGGGCGCCACGGCCGGGCCGGCGTCGGTTCGGCGTCCAGGACCTGGGTGAGCAGCTGCCGGCCGAGCGTGCCGAGACCGCCGCTGCGGAAGGAGTACGCGTTGGTGAAGCCGACGACCCCGGTACGACTGGGCCGGTGCACCTCCAGCACGGCGAGGTAGCCGGGCATCGAGCCGCCGTGTCCGGTGTACACCCGCTCGCCCTCGCGGTGCAGCGCCAGGCCCAGTCCGGGTCCGGCCCGCCAGGAATCAGGGTCGATCATCGCCATCGGGACGCACATCTCGTCGACGGTCTCCGGGGCGAGCACGGCCGGATCGGGCTCGGCGAGGAAGGCCGCCCAGCGGGCCAGGTCCGCGACGGTGGACCAGAGCTGCCCGGCCGGCGCCATGGCGCCGGTGTCCGCACGCGGTTCCTCGCGCAGCGTGTCGTGCCACGGGTGCACCACGTAGCCGGGGGCGAACGGTGCGGTGGGCGCGTACGTGGTGCGGTCCATGCCCAGCGGGTCGAGGATCCGCTCGGACAACAGCTGCGCCCACGGCGTCTTCGTGATCCGTTCGAGCGCCGCGCCCAGCAACGCGTACGCCAGGTTGGAGTAGTGGAACGTGCGGTGCGGCGGGTGGGCGATCTTCGCGGCGGAGAACCCGGCCAGCAGAGTGGGCAGGTCGACGCCGTCGCTGCGTTCCCACCACGGCCCGTCCGGCTCCCGCTGGAGACCGCTGATGTGCCCGAGCATCTGTCGCAGGGTGACCGGCCCGGCCGCGTCGGCCTCCGGCAGATGCCGCCGCAACGGGTCGTCCAGGGCCAGCCGACCGGCGTCGCGTTCCTGCATGATCAGCACCGCGGTCATCGTCTTGGTGATCGAACCGATCCGGAACTGGAGATCGGCGTCGGGTGCTGGATGGCTGCCGGCGGTGGCCACGTGGGCCAGCGTGCCGTCGCGCACCACACCGAGAATCAACGACGGAACGTGACCGGCCACCTGGGCGTCGGCCACCAGAGCGTCGACCTGTCGGGTGGTTTCGGGACGCAGAGACATCTTTCTCCCTCGGATAGTGGTGACCGGGAGCTTACGATCATGTCAATTCGATGACACGTGCATTGTCATGTCACGATCGTGTTATGGATGCCGTGTTCTGGATCGTGCTGGGCGTGGTGCTGGCGGTCGCTGAGATCTTCACGGCGACCCTGTTTCTGATCATGTTCGCGGTCGGTGCGTTCGCCGCTGCCGGCGCCGCCGCGCTCGGTGCTCCGGTGGCGGTGCAGGCGGTGGTCTTCGCCGCCGTGTCGGCGCTGACCGTGCTCGCCGCGCGGCCGGTCATCCAGCGGCACAAACAGTCGGCGATGGAGAGCGGCGACACCGCGTTCGGCATCGAGGCGATCGAGGGCTCCACCGCCCTGGTGTTGGAGCAGGTCGACTCCGACAAGGGCATGGTGAAGATCGACGGCGAGGTGTGGAGCGCCCGAGCCTACGACGCCACCCAGGTTTTGGCCCCCGGCGAACGGGTGCAGGTTATTCAGGTCAAGGGAGCGGTAGCCCTGGTCTGGCGGGATGTTGCGACGCCCGCTGAGCTACCCGAAGCGGAGAGGTGAACGGATGGAATTCGTATTCCCCGTCCTGTTGATAGGTATCGCGCTGATTTCGGTGATCACCCTGGCGAAGGCGCTGCGGATCGTTCCGCAGCAGCGCCAGGACGTGGTCGAGCGGCTGGGTCGCTACAAGCGCACGCTGAACCCGGGTCTGAACCTGCTCGTGCCGTTCATCGACTCGGTGCGTACCAAGGTCGACATGCGGGAGCAGGTGGTCAGCTTCCCGCCCCAGCCGGTGATCACCTCGGACAACCTGGTCGTGTCGATCGACACCGTCCTCTACTTCAAGGTGGTCGACTCGGTCCGGGCCACCTACGAGATCTCCAACTTCCTCCAGGCCATCGAGCAGCTCACCGTCACCACGCTGCGTAACGTGATCGGCTCGCTGGACCTGGAGCGCGCGCTCACCAGCCGCGAGGAGATCAACCGGCACCTGTCCGGCGTACTGGACGAGACCACCGGCCGGTGGGGCATCAAGGTGACCCGGGTGGAGATCAAGGCGATCGAGCCGCCGCCGAGCATCCGCGACTCGATGGAGAAGCAGATGCGCGCCGAGCGGGACCGCCGTGCCGCGATCCTCAACGCCGAGGGGCACAAGCAGTCGCAGATCCTCACCGCCGAGGGTGAGAAGCAGGCCGCGGTGCTGCGCGCCGACGGTGACCGCCAGGCCCGGATCCTCCAGGCCGAGGGTCAGGCCAAGGCGATCCGGACCGTGTTCGACGCGATCCACACCGCCAACCCGAGCCAGAAGGTGCTCGCCTACCAGTACCTCCAGGCCCTGCCGCAGATCGCCAACGGCACCGCCAACAAGGTGTGGATCGTGCCGGCCGAGCTGACCAAGGCCCTGGAGGGCATGGGCGGCGCACTCGGCGGGCTGAGCCAGATGGTCGGCGACGCGCCGAGCCCGAAGGCCTCCGACGACGCCAGCGCGGTCGAGCGCGAGGCCGCCGAGGCGGCGCAGGCCGCCGCCGCTGCCGCCCAGGAGATCCACAACGAGGTACGGGTGGCCGAGGCGCAGGCCACCGGCGGCAAGGCCCCGCAGGGGCTGCCCGCGCCGGAGCCGGTCTCGCCGACGAGCCTGCTCAACGACCCGGCCGACCAGCGCGAGCGCGGCTGATCCGTCCGCCGGCGGGCGCGCCCACCCTCACGGGCGCGCCCGCCGGGCAGTAATGCGAGAAAGCCTCATGAGGCGCTTCGGTGTTTGCCACCATCGGTCCTAGGGCCGGTCTGGTCAGGCACCGGGGCGCTTTTCCTACGCCCCAGGGGATGCCCGTGGATGAGCGAGGTGAGGCATGGAACCGCTGCGCCGTTTGTGGTCCGCGCCGGAGGTGCCGGGCAAGCACGACCCTCAGGGCCCGTTGGGCACCCGGCGGACCGGCGGCGGCTTCGGCGTACTGCCCTTCATCGACGAACCCGCTCCACCCGGACCCGCCACCAACGCCAGTTGGGCGTGGTCACTGCGCCGGCTGGCCCGCGCCGCGGTCTGGCTGCTGCCGGCGTACGCGATCCTCTACGGCCTGGTCGCGATGGCCAGCGACGGTGGCGTCGGCAACGACCCGTACCCGGCCGACGGTCGGGCGCTCTACCTGATCGGCTGGGTGGCTGCGGTCTGGCTCGGCCTGCTGGCCCTGCTCGGTCTGACCGGCCTGCTCGCCGCCACCCGCAGCCGCCATCCCGCCGTGGCCGGGCTGCTGGTCAGCATCGCCGGCACGGTGTTGATGCTGCCGTTCGCCGGGCTGGCCGAACAGACACCCGTCTTCGGCACCACCGCACGGACCCTGGTGCTGGTCGGCGCGACCTGCTACAGCCTGGGCTGGCTGCTCACCGGCTGGGCGGTGGCCCGTTCGGGCATGTTCAGCATCGGCGACGGCACCATGCTGATGATCGCCAGTCCGCTGCTGGGCCTCGGCGGTGCGTTGATCGGCTCCCTGCAGACCTTCGGCGCGATCTTCGTACTGATCGCCGGCATCGGGATCGCGTACCGTTCCGGCCGGCTGATGCCCCGGGAGATCCTCAACGACGCGGCCAGCGCCAGCGTGGCCACGGCCGGACCACCCGGCCCGCTCGGTCCCGGCGGCGCCGGCCCACTCGGCGCGGCCTGATCCACCCCGCTTGCCCGTGGGGCGCGGCCGGACCACCCTTCCGGCCGCGCCGTCCTTGGCGTCCCCTGTGCCGCTCGGCGTTCCCTGCGTCGCTCGGGGTTCCCTGCGTCGGTCGGCGTTCCCGGCGTGCCGGGTCGTGCGGTGGTGTCCGTATTGCCGGCCGCAACCAGGCTGACCAGCGCACAAGCTGCTGGCAAGTAGCGGTGAATTGGCTGACAACCAGCGCGTCCGGGTGGTCGGAAGGTGGCATTCGCGGCAATCCTGGTGACCATGGCCACCCCTACGCCGCTGTCGCGGCTGTTCACCGTGCTGCTGACCGGCGTGCTCGCCGGACTCGTGCTGGCGGTCGCCGTACTGCCGGTCAACCTGGTGTTCGGCTTCGCCGCCCGGGCCGCACTCGGTAACTACGCCGCGCTGCCGGACGCGCTGCGGACCCCGGCCACCCCGCAACGTTCCTACCTCTACGCCAACGACGGCAAGACGTTGATCACCACGTTCTACGACGTCAACCGCACCGACGTGACGCTTGCCGAGATCGCGCCGGTGATGCGCCAGGCGATCGTGGCCGCCGAGGACCGCCGCTTCTACGACCACGGTGGCGTCGACCTGCGCGGCATGTTCCGGGCCCTGGTCCGCAACGTCACCTCCGGCACCGAGCAGGGTGGTTCGACGCTGACCATGCAGTACGTGCGCAACGTGCTCAAGACCGACCCGAACCGCACCGCCGAGGAACGGGCCGCGGCCACCGAGCAGACCGTCGGGCGCAAGATCCAGGAGATCCGGTACGCCAACGCCCTGGAACAGCGCCTCGGCAAGGACGAGATCCTCAACCGCTACCTCAACATCGCGTACTTCGGTTCCGGGGCGTACGGCATCGCTGCCGCCAGCCAGCGCTACTTCTCCAAGGCGCCGGCCGACCTGACCCTCGCCGAGGCGGCGTTGCTCGCCGGCCTGGTGCAGGCGCCGGAGGCGTACAGCCCGATCGACGGTGACGCCGACGCGGCGCTGACCCGGCGGGCGTACGTCCTGGATTCCATGGTCGCGACCGGGGCGATCACCGCCGAGCAGGCGAGAAGCGCGAAGGCCGAGAAGGTGAAGCTGGACCCCAGCGACCAGGCAAACGGCTGCGCAGCCACGGTCAGCTCCCGCGACGGGTGGGGCTTCTTCTGCGACTACCTGCGCCGTTGGTGGATGGAGCAGCCCGCGTTCGGCGACACCGTCGCCGAGCGGGAGCAGGCGCTGCGCCGGGGCGGCTACAGCGTGGTCACCACCCTCGACCCGAAGGTCCAGAAGACCGCGCAGCAGCAGGCCACAAGCATCTACGGGTACGACAACAAGCGTGCGGTGCCGATCGCCGCGGTCGAACCGGGCACCGGTCGGGTCCTCGCCATGGCGGTCAACCGGCACTACAGCCTCGACGACAACCCGGACGGGCAGCTCAACTACCCGAACACTGTCAACCCGCTGATCTCCGGTGGGGGCAGCGTCGCCGGATACCAGGCCGGCTCGACGTTCAAGCTGTTCACCATGCTCGCCGCGCTGGAGTCCGGCCGTACCCTGGCGACCGGTTTCGACGCGCCCAGCAGGCTGCCCACCCGGTACGCCGCCGGCACCGACGACAGCAGCTGCAACGGCCAGTGGTGCCCGGCGAACGCCAACCCGCAGTGGATGAACGGCTACCGGATGATGTGGGACGGCTTCGGCCGCTCGGTCAACACGTACTTCGTCTGGCTGGCCGAGCAGGTCGGCCAGGACAAGGTGGTCGAGATGGCCCAGCGGCTGGGCATCACCTTCCGCGCCGAGGCCGACGCGCGCTTTGCCGAGGACAACGCGTCCAACTGGGGGGCCTTCACCCTCGGCGTGTCCGCCACCACCCCGCTGGACCTGGCCAACGCGTACGCCACCGTGGCGGCCGAGGGCACGTACTGCGCGCCGTTGCCCGTGGTGTCGGTGACCGCGCCGGACGGGCAGCGGCTGCCGGTCGGTGACCCCTCCTGCCGCCAGGTGCTCGACCCGGACGTGGCGCGGGCCGCCACCGACGCGGCACGCTGCCCGGTGGGTCAGCAGTCGGCGTTCGGGCAGTGCAACGGCGGTACGGCCACTGCGGTGAACCGCATCCTCGACGGCCGCCCGGTGGCCGGCAAGACCGGCAGCTCCGAGCAGGCCGCCACGGAGACCTTCGTCGGCTTCACCCCGCAGGTCGCGGTCGCCGGCATCGCCGCCAACCCGGACGACCCCACCGACCTGGTCGGCTCCGCCGTGCAGGCGCGGGTGATCGAGGCCGTCGCCCGGATCATCGCCACGGCGGTCGACGGCGAACCGGCCGAGTCCTTCACTGCCCCCAGCCGCGCTCTGGTCGGCGACCCCCGCCGTCCGGTCGAGCGCAGCCCGCTCGACGAGCGACGCCCGACCACCGAGCGAGGTCAGTCCGACCTGCCCCGCTGGCTGCAGAACCGGGGCTGACGGCCGCAGCGCCGGGCGCTCTGTGGGGCGACGAGCATGCTCTGGTGGGGCGACGGGCGTGCTCTGGTGGGGCGACGGGCGTGCTCTGTTAAGAAGGGGCCCTTCCTATACACGAGGCGTTAATAAGGTGCCCTTCCTTTCATGCTCGGCGGGGGCGGTAGGTGGTGACCATGGTGGGGAGGCCGCGGCGGACGATGCCGGCCCAGTCGGTGTCGCCGCGCAGCATGGCGGCGGCGGTCTTGCGGACCTGGTCGGCGGTGAAGTGCGGGGGCATCATCAGCTCGGCCGGGTCGACCAGGGCGTTGATGACGGTGGGGCGGTCCGCCTGGAGGGCTCGGTCCCAGGCGTCGTTCACCTGATCCGGGCGGTCGACCAGGTCGCCGCGGAGCCCGAGCACCTCGGCCCAGCGGTGGTACGCGATGTCGGGTAGCTGCTGGCTGTCCGGGAACATCGGGGTGCCCTCGGTGGAGCGCTGTTCCCAGCTGACGAACGCCAGATCCCGGTTGTTGAGCACCAGCACCACGAAGCGGGGGTCGGCCCAGTCGCGCCAGTACTTCGCCACCGTGATCAGTTCGTTGACCCCGTTCATCTGCATCGCCCCGTCACCGATCAGGGCTATCAGCGGCCGGTCCGGGTGGGCGAGCTTGGCGGCCAGGGCGTACGGCATACCGCCGCCCATGGACAGCAGGGTGCCGGAGAGGCTGGCCAGCATCCCGGGGCGGACCTTGACGTGGCGGGCGTACCAGGCGGTGGTGGTGCCGCAGTCCACGGCCAGCATCACGTTGTCGGGCAGCCGTTCGCTGAGGCTGGCGAAGAGGCGTTGCGGGTTGACCGGGTCGGCGTCCTGCTCGGCGAGTTGACGCTGTGCCTGCCGCCAGGCGGCGGTGGCCCCGGCGATGGTCTGCCGCCAGCGGGTCGGTCCGGGGCCGGGCCCCAACTCACTCAGCAGGGCCCGCAGGGTGGGCGCGGCGTCACCGGTCAGGTTCACCTCGGTCGGGTACCGCAGGCCCAGTTGGGTGCCGTCGTGGTCGATCTGCACGGCCCGGGCCTGGCCGGGTGGTGGATAGAACTCCGAGTACGGCATGTTGCTGCCGACGATCAGCAGCCGGTCGCACTCCCTCATCAGCTGCCAACTGGGGCGGGTGCCGAGCAGTCCGATGGCACCGGTCACCCAGGGTTCCCGGTGGTCCACGACGGTGAACCCGAGCAGGGCGGTGGCCACCCCCGCGCCGAGCCGGTGGGCGATCTCGCGCACCTCGTTCTCGGCGCCGATCGCGCCCTGACCGACAAGCATGGCCACCCGTTCGCCACCGCGCAGCACCTCGGCGGCGTGCCGGACGTCGGCCTCCGGCGGCACGGTCGGTCCGCTGCTGGGCACGCTGCTGGTGTGGTAGAAGCCGTGCGCGTGCGGCGGATCGGGCACGGCGTCCTCGTCCTGCACGTCGAGGGGGAGGACCAGCGCGGTGACGGTACGCCGGGCCAACGCGGTCCGGCAGGCCCGGTCGACCAGGTGCCGTACCTGGGAGGGGTGGTCCAGTTGGGCCAGGAACGCCGACGCGACGTCCTTGTAGAGGGCGAGCAGGTCCACCTCCTGGTAGTAGCCGCCGCCCTCGGCGGTGAGTGCGGTGTGCCCGACCAGCGCCACCACCGGCTGGTGGTCCAGTTTGGCGTCGTAGAGGCCGTTGAGCGCGTGGATGGCCCCCGGCCCGCTTGTGACGAGTACGGCGCCGAGTGGCCCGCCGCCGTACTTGACGTGGGCGGAGGCGGCGAAGCCGGCGGTCTCCTCGTGCCGTACCTGGATGAACTGCGTCTGCTGGTGGGTGCGTTGCAGGGCGGAGGTCATGCCGTTGATGCCGTCACCGGGGTAGCCGAAGTACCGGCGTACGCCCCAGCAGGCGAGTCGCTGCACGATGTGGTCCGCCACTGTGGGGTTGCGGGGCAGGGGCCACGGGTCGGCCGGCACCAGACTGTCGACGTTCGCTGCGCTCACCTGGGTCGCCTCTCGGGTAGTACGGGCGAACGCGCATTCCCGTTACTATCCGGACAAAACCCTCGGGCTGTGGCGATTCCCGGCCGTGCCGTCAGTCGTCGGCACGAGCGGCACCGGCCGCGCCGGGGCGTATCCGGGTGGTGCGTGCAGCCGGTAGCTGCGATTCAGCCCGCCATGGTCCAGGGTCAACGCATGTTGCCCCGGACCAGGCGACACGGCGGGAGCCGCCCCCGACGTCGTGGGCGGCGCTGCTCCGCCACCACCACACGCCGCGGCCCCCGCCAGCAGGTAAGCCGACACGCACCACCCGAGCATCCGACGCACGCCGCCCCCTCCCGGCCGTTGGTCCACACCACGGTCGCCGCTGGGCAGTCGCCGCAACAACCCTTTCGGCGTACGCCGAAAAGCTGGCACCCTTGAGTAGTGATCAGCTTGCGGCTCGGTGCGGCGGACCTGACCCGGATCAGGTTCGGTAGCCGTCCCCACCCGGTCGGCACCGCGATCCTGGCCAGCCAGGCGCTGCGGGATCCCGTGGTGGCCGCGCGGATGCCGGTCCTGGCGGCCCGCGCGCAGGCGGCCTCGGCGAGCACCGCCGCGCTGCGGCACCTGCTGCCGGCGCGGGGCCTGCTGCCCGACTTCCTGACCCCGCTGCACGGGATCGAATCGGTGGCCGCCGGCATCGAGTCGATCATGGCCACTCCGCGTCGCCGGATCACGGCCGAGCTCACCGAGACGTACGCCAAGCTGCCGCCCAGCCTCTGGCGGCGGCGTTTCGTGGCGGCCGACCCGCAGATCCTGGAACTGCTGACCAGGGCGGTGGACCGCTACTTCGAAGCGGTGCTCGCCCCGTCCTGGTCACAACTGACGGCCGCACACCGGGGCCACGTCGAGCACCGCTCCCGCACGTACGCCCGGTCCGGAGTGGACGGTCTGCTCAACGAGCTGCACCCGTCGATCCGGTGGCGCCCGCCGATCCTGGAGATCGACAGTTGGTGGAGCGCGGAGCTGACCGGCACCGGCGAGGGCGTCCTGCTCATCCCCGGCCCGCTGGCCGGTCTGCGTCCCCGCGTGCTGGTCCGACCGGGCCAGCCGGTGCTGCTGGTGTACCCGGTCGATCCTCCGCCCGAATCGCCTCCGACCAGGCACGATCCGCTCGCCCAGCTCCTCGGCGCGACCCGTGCGGCGGTGTTGCGGCACCTCGGCGAACCCGGCCGGCACACCACCACGACGGTGAGCCGGCTCGCCGGAATCAGCGTGTCGTCGGCCTCCGAGCACACCGCCGCGCTGCGCGGCGCCGGCCTGGTCGACAGCGAGCGTGTCGGCGGCGCCAAGGTGCACCGGCTCACCCCGCTCGGCATCCACCTGCTCGCCGGCGACGCCAGCCCGACGAGGGGGTGACGGGCGGTGCCTCGACCGGGTGGGTGACACTCGAACCATGTCGCTCAGCGCGCACGACCTCGACCTGTTCGAGCAGTCGAGGGCTCGACTGGAGGCGGTGGCCTATCGCCTGCTCGGTTCGGCCGGCGATGCCGAGGACATGGTCCAGGAGACGTTCCTGCGCTGGCAGGCCGCCGACCGGGCGGGGGTCGAGCAGCCCGCGGCGTGGCTGACGAAGGTGCTCACCAACCTGTGCCTCAACCAGCTCACCTCGGCCCGGGCCCGGCGGGAGAGCTACGTGGGCATGTGGTTGCCGGAGCCACTGCTGGCCGGGGACCGGATGCTCGGCCCGGTCGACACCGTCGAGCAGCGCGAATCGGTGTCGCTGGCGGTGCTGACCCTGATGGAACGGCTCTCGCCCAACGAGCGTGCCGTGTACGTCCTGCGTACGGCGTTCGGCTACCCGCACGCGGAGATCGCCGAGATCCTCGACCTCACCGAGTCGAACTGTCAGCAGCTCTATCGGCGGGCCCGGCAGCACGTCGCCGCCGGCCGGGCCCGGGTCGAGGTCGACGAGGCCGCCGCCCGGACCATCGTGGCGGAGTTCCTCGCCGCGGCCCGCAGCGGCGAGACCGCACGGCTTGTCGAGTTGTTGACCGATGACGTGATGAGCACCGGTGACGGTGGAGGCAAGATCCCCGCCCGGGGCACGCCGATCGTCGGTGCGCTGGCCGTGGCCAGGTTCCTGCGCGGCGTCTTCCGGGCCACGGATCTGCGCCGGCAGGTGCTCGGCGGGGCGGCGGCACTGTACGCCGAGATCGTCAACGGTGTGCCCGCGGTGCTCGTCGTCGTCGGGGACCGGGTCGTCGGGGTGCTGACGCTGGAGATGACCGCCGAGGGCGTGTCGGACATCCACGCCCAGGCCAATCCCGACAAGCTCGACCGGGTCACCCGGCTCTGGTCTGCCTCCGCGCGCTCCGAGCCCGTCGTCGACGGCTGGTGACCCAGGCCACAGCCGAATCCTGTCAGCAATCGCGGCGCTGCCCGGTTCAGGAAGCGTACGCCGCCGACCGGCCCGTTCCGGTCGACGGCACCGCACGCAGACAGGGAGTGGGAGCATGACGCATCGCATCGTCGTCCTCGGTGCCGGATACGCCGGAGCGACCGTCGCCGGTCGCCTCGCCCGGCGACTGCACCCCGACCAGACCGAGATCACCGTCGTCGACGCGTCCGCCGATTTCGTCGAGCGGGTCCGCCTGCACGAGTTCGCCGCCGGGTCGGAACTCAAGCGTCGTGCGCTGCGCGACGTCTACGCGGGCACCGGCGTGCAGGTACGACTGGCGCGGGTGACCGGCGTCGACGTCGAGGCCAGGACCGTCGCGCTGACCGGTGCCGATGGGCCCGACGAGATCGGCTACGACACGCTCGTGTACGCCCTCGGCAGCGCCTCCGCCGATCACGGTGTCCCCGGCGTCGCCGAGCACGCGTACGACGTCGGCAGCGCCCGGTCCGCGTTGCGGTTGCGCGAACGCCTGACCGACCTCGGCGCGGGCGGCAGCGTCCTGGTCGTCGGCGGGGGACTCACCGGCCTCGAAGCGGCCACCGAGATCGCCGAGGCCCGACCCGACCTCGTGGTCGCGATCGCCACCCGTGGCGGCCTCGGCGACTGGCTCGACGCGCGGGCCGGCCAGTACCTGCGGGAGGTGTGCGACCGGCTCGGCATCACCGTCCACGAGCACACCGACGTCAGCCGCGTCGAGACGACCGGCGTCGTCACCGGCACCGGCGAGGTCATCGGGGCCGAGGTGACCGTCTGGTCCGCCGGCTTCGCCGTGTCGTCCCTCGCTGCAACGACGGGCTTGCAGGTCGCAGCGACCGGGCAGATCGTCGTGGACGCCACGATGCGCTCGGTGTCGCACCCCGACGTGTACGCGGTCGGCGACGCCGCCCTCGCCGAGGGACCGGGCGGCAAGCCGTTGCGGATGTCCTGCGCCACCGGAATCCCGACGGGCTGGCAGGCGGCCGACGCCATCGTCGCCCGACTGACCGGGCGACCGGTGCGCAGGATCCCGATCCGCTACTTCAACCAGTGCATCAGCCTCGGCCGACGCGACGGCATCATCCAGACGGTGACCGCCGACGACCGGGCCAAAGCGACGCACCTGCGGGGCCGGCTGGCGGCCCGCTACAAGGAGATCGTCTGCCGGGGCGCTGCCTGGGCGGTGTTCCACCCGACGCTGCTGGTGCCCTTCCGGCGTCGCCGCATCACCAGCCCGGCGACCACCGTCGAGCGCCACGCGCGTTCGGTCAGGTCCGATGTCGGGGGCGGCCACTAGAGTCCCCGTATGGCCGATGGTGAGCTGCCGGAGCACGCGCGGCGCCGGCAGCTGATCCACCGGTACGTCGACCGGAAGGTGGTCTGGCGAGCCCGGATCTACGCTGCGGTGTTCGTGGTGACGCTTGTCGTCACCCTCGTCGACGCGGTGATCGCCGGCGGCTGGACGTGGCTTCGGGCGCTGGTCGGGATCGTTGCCGGAGTCTTCGTCGGCGTCGCGGCGAGCCGGATGACGCGCCTGCGGTGGGACGGCTTCGAGAAGCGGGTGGTCGGCAGGATCGACGCGATCGGCATCGTCGTACTGGCCTGCTATATCGCGTTCAGCTTCCTGCGGGCCCGCATCGTCGGCCTGTGGGTGCCGGCCTCGCAGGTGGCGGCGACGAGCATGGGCCTGCTGAGCGGGGCGATGCTCGGGCAGATCCTCGGCATCCGCCGAGGGCTGCGCCTGCTGGGCCGCCGCCTGCTCGCCCAGCCCACTGGTACGACGGCGACCGGGCCACCGGCCGACGGAGATCATGACCGTGACCACACGTGATGAGGCGGGCTGAATGGCACCTCTGCGGTACTCCATAAACATCACAGTGGACGGCTGCTGCGATCACCTCACGGTCACACCGGACGAGGACCTGCATCGGCACCACATCGGGAACCTCGCCCGGGCCGATGCGCTCCTCTTCGGCCGGGTGTTGTACGAGATGATGGAGGAGGCGTGGCGGCCGTCCGCGTCGGAGGTGTCGAGACCCGACTGGATGGAACCCTTCGCCCGGACGATCGACGCGGCGAAGAAGTACGTCGTGTCGAGCACCCTGGAGCAGGTCGACTGGAACGCCGAACTGGTGCAGGGCGACCTGGGCAAGGCCGTCGAGCAGATCAAGCGCGAGTCGCGCACCGGTGTGTTCGTCTCCGGCGTGCAGCTTCCACTGGCGTTGGCCGAGCTGGGCTTGATCGACGAGTACGAGTTCGTGGTGCATCCCCGGATCGCGGGGCGCGGACCGCGACTGTTCGAGGGGCTGTCGAGGCACGTCGACCTGAAGCTCGTGAACCGGTTCGAGTTGGCCTCAGGCGCCTCGGTGATGCAGTACGCGCCGACCAGCTGACCCGCGTCACCCATCGCCGCCCACGACGACAGCACCCCGGCCAGGCATCCGTGCCCGGCCGGGTCGGCGGAACGTGGCCGGGTGGTGTGCTCGGCCGAGGGTCAGTGCCGTCTGGCCAGGTCGAGGAACGACCGCCAGGCGGCCGGCTCGAAGGCGAGCACCGGCCCGGCCGGGTCCTTGCTGTCGCGCACCGCCACCACACCCACCAGGTTGTCGGCCACCTCGACACAGTCACCGCCGCTGGTGCCGCTGCGGGTCGCCTTTCGCCAACGGGCGTTACTGAGGTCCATGTTGGCTCTCAACTTCCTTGATCAGGGCTACCGAGAGGTCTTCGGGGAGGGCGACGCCGCGCACGCATTCCCATCTGGCCAGCAGTGTAGACAGGCGGTCCTCAGTGTCGGCGGCCTCGCCGCCGAGCTGGCTCTCCAGGTGTCCGACCCAGGTGCCGTCAGAGAGCCGGGCCAGCAGAACTGGCCCTGACAGGCCGACGTGCAGGCCCGCGCGGGACGGGATGATGTGGATGTGAACGTGCGGCAACTCGGCCACCCGCAGCAGGTGGGCGAGTTGCTCGGCCATGATGGCGTCGGTGCGGCGTAGGGCCGCCTCGTCGGTCACCGCGACGATCTGCGGTGGACGTTCACGCTTGAGGATTTCCTGGCGCTCCATCCGGGCCGCCACCTGCTGCTCGATCTCCTGCTCCGGCCGGGTGTCATCGAAGCGGAGCACCGCGCGGGCGTAGTTCTCGGTCTGGAGCAGGCCGGGAATCAACGTTGGATGAAAGCATCGCAGTTGCTTTGCGGCGCGTTCGGCTTTCAGCCAGGGCATGAACCAGGCGGGCTGGGCGTCCTGCTGGGCGGTGCGCAGGAGGGATTCGAAGAGGCCGCCGGTTTCCAGGATCTCGTCCGCGCGGCGGGCGTACGGCAGGTCGATCGGGCGGGTGCCGGTCTCCACGGCGGAGACGGTGGAGGCCGAGTAGTTGGTGCGCTTGCCGAACTCCTCCTGGTTCATGCCGGCCAGGGCCCGCTGCTTGCGTAACTGGACGCGGATCAGATCCACGCTCTGCTCACCTTCCACCGCACCTCCAGGAGTCTCATCAAGATCGCCAAGGGTTGCCGAGTGGCTGCCAAGATCCACGGAGTGCCACCGTGGTCAGGCTCGATGCGTTCCGAGCGTAGTGCTGCGGTCAGCAGACTGTCACGTAAGCGGATCCGCTCCCATCCAGACAGGGACGGGGCGGGTTCTGCACCGGGGCCGCCCTCGCGCTTCCCCCGCGTCGGGGCGGCCCCGGGGTCTCGTCACTCGCTGTGGGTGCGTTTCTTGCTGCTACCGCGACAAGAAACGTACCCAAACTGTCTTTTGTGGGAGGTCGACCATGCCGGTCGCCGGGGCTCGCTGCCCGACCGCGTCGCTGCCGCGCCGCCACGCCCGCACCCGCCGCCCGACGACGCCACCTGAGGTGGCGGGGGAAGGGGGACCGCCGGTGATCAGTACGCGGTTGCCCACGCCGGGCCGAGGTCCGTACCCGCAACGTCCCGGCGCGGTCGGCTCCGACCCGCCACACACACCGCTGCGTCCGATGTGGTGCTGCCGGGCCTGCGGGCAGCCGTGGCCGTGCGCGACCTCTACCACCTCAACCCGCACGACGGCCCGGACCCGAAGACGCTGTTCGACCGGTTCCTCGCCTGGGGGCGGCCTCGCCGGCGGAGGTCGGAAGTGAGTCGATGACCAGGCGTTCGACGTCGGCCCAGGTGGGTGTGGGGCGACCGTAGTCGGGGACCGGGCGGCGCTGGGGGCCGAAGAAGTACTGGTGGGCGACGGCTCCCCGGATCGCGGCGTGCACCTCGGGATGGTCGTCGACGAAGTGGGTGAGGGCCAGGTCGAGGCAGTGTTGCCGCTTGTCGGCGCGGGCCCGGCAGAACCGTACCTGTGCGGGGTCGACGCCGCTGCGCCGGTGGAAGTCGTGGGCGGCGAGCCAGCGCAGGGTGCGGGCCTGCACGCGCGGGCCGCACTTGGAGACCAGCCAGACCCGGCCGTCGAAGCGGGGGACCAGGCGGGCGATGGTCTGCACCGCACCGGGTACCTCGGGGGTGGCGAGCATGGTCGCCTCGTCGCCGCTGAAGAAGGCGGTGTCGTCGCCGCTCGGGTGGGCGGAGCCGTCGATGATGACCCGGCCGATGTCGATGCCGAGTCGGGGAATGTCCTCGTTCACGTGACCAAGCATCGGGCCGGATGGGCGTACGCAGAACTATTGTTCTGTCGGTGATCTATAGTCCTGGGTTATGGCTGGTCGGGAGTTGCTGGAGGCCGACGCGCTCCGCTGTTTCGCGGTCTTCGCCGAGCACCGCAACTTCACCGCCGCCGCGGCGGCACTGCACATCAGCCAACCCGCCCTGCACGTGAAGATCCGTAAGCTGGCGGCGGCCCTCGACGTCGACCTGTACCAGCGCGACGGACGGCGGCTGACCCTGACCGCCGCCGGTGAACGCCTCGCCGCGTACGCGCTGGACTCGCGGCGGCGGGCCGACGAGTTCCTCCGGGAGCTGCACCACGAGTCGACTCCCACGCTGACCGTCGCGGCCGGTCGGGGCGCGCTGCGCTGGGTGGTCGGCGAGGCGATCCGGCAGATCGGACGGCAGGGCTACCGGGTCCACGTGATCACCGCTGACCGCGATGCCGCGCTCGCAGCCCTGCACGCAGGCCAGGCCGACCTGGCGGTCATCGCCCACGACCCGCCGACGCGGCAGGTCGAGGCGGTCCAGATCGCCGCGTACCGGCAGGTGCTCGTGCTCGACGAGCGGCACCCGCTCGCCGAGCGTCGGCAGGTCCGGCTGCGCGACCTCGACGGCCTCGACCTGGTGGTACCCCCGGCCAACCGGCCGCACCGGCGGGCACTGGACCGGGCGCTGCTCGACGCGGGCGTACGGTGGCAGGCCGCCGCCGAGGTCGACGGCTGGGACCTGCTGGTGCACCTGGCCGGACTGGGCGTCGGGGCCACCGTCGTCAACGGCTGTGTCGGGCTGCCCGACGGTCTGCGCGCCGTGCCCATCGACGGCCTGCCGAAGGTCCGCTACTGGGCCACCTGGCGGCAACCGCGAGCCCATCTGGTCCGCGACTTCCTCAGCCAGTTCCCGCCGCCCGGCGGCACCGGCCGCGCCGGGCTGTCCCCGCCCGTCGACACCGGCCGGTCCGAGGTGTCCCCGCCCGGCGGGACCGACCGGGCCGGTGCGTCCCGATGACCGACCGGCTCACCTCGACCAGCAAGTTCCTGTCGTACGTGCTGCGGCATCGGCCGGACGCGGTCGGGATCACCCTCGACGAGGCGGGCTGGGTGCCGGTGGACGTGCTGCTCGCCGCGTTGGCCCGGCACGGGCGGCCGGTCACCCCCGCGGTGCTCGACCGGCTGGTCGACGGCACCGACAAGCAGCGTTTCGAGGTCCGCGAGGGCCGGATCCGAGCCGCCCAGGGCCACAGCATCCCGGTCGACCTGCAACTCGCGCCGGCGGTGCCCCCGGCGCTGCTCTACCACGGCACGGTGGCCCGATTCCTGCCCGGCATCCGCGTCGACGGGCTCACGGCGGGTGGGCGTACCCATGTGCATCTGTCGTCCGACCTGGACACCGCCGCGCGGGTCGGTGCCCGACGCGGCAGGCCGGTCGTGCTGCGTATCGACGCCGCCGGGATGCACGTCGCCGGCCTCGTCCTCCACCGGGCCGCCAACGGCGTCTGGCTGACCCGCCACGTGCCGCCGCGGTTCATCACCCTGCCGAGCTGACGCCGACTCGGCATCGTCGTGCCTCAGCGCGGCAAGGCATCCATGACCCTTGATATGTTATCGCTCACACGATACCGTCCGAGCGGGAGCCGGGCACACGCTTGACGCGCCCAGAGCCGGTCCGGGATTCCGGCGAGTGGGCGAAACCGCGACGCCGACCGACGGGCGACGCGGATCCCGACCGGGCGCCACCGAATCGATCACGGCCGCCCCGGGGTCCGCAGTGAGCACGTCCGTGTCGGACGGGTACGCGGAGCAGGGCGAGCTCATCGACCACCACCAACGGTGCAGCGGCACCTTCCGCGCGTCCGGTGCGACGCGGAGACGGAGCAACATGATGGTGAGACCCAGATCGATCTTCGGGCCCGCCGCGATCGCGGCGCTGCTCGTGCTGAGCGTGGGCGGAGTGGCGCTGGCCACCGGCCCCACCGCAACGGCGTCGACCACCGACGTCGGCACCCTGGCGGCGACCGCGGGCTGCGGCCGCGCGCCGGGGCTCAACAGCGGCACGCACACGATCCAGAGCAACGGCAAGAGCCGCAGCTACATCCTGCGGATCCCGGCCAACTACGACAACAACCACCCGTACCGGCTGGTGCTCGGCTTCCACTGGCGCGGCGGCTCGGCCGTCGACGTGGACACCGGGCAGACGGTGCAGCGGGACACCTGGTCGTACTACGGACTGCGGCAACTGGCCAACAACACCACCATCTTCGTGGCACCGCAGGGCCTCAACGCCGGCTGGGCCAACTCCGGCGGCGAGGACGTGACCTTCGTCGACGACCTGCTCCGGCAGGTGGAGGCGAACCTCTGCGTGGAGACCACGCAGCGCTTCGCACTCGGCTTCAGCTGGGGCGGCGGGATGAGCTACGCACTGGCCTGCGCCCGACCCAACGTGTTCCGGGCGGTCGCGGTGTACGCCGGTGGCCTGATCAGCGGATGCAGTGGCGGCAACGGTCGGATCGCCTACTTCGGGGCGCACGGCATCCGGGACAACGTCCTCGGCATCTCCGGTGGCCGGTCGCTGCGCGACCGGTTCGTCAACAACAACGGGTGCACCCCGCAGAACCCGCCGGAGCCGGGACAGGGCAGCCTGACCCACCGCACCACCACCTACTCCGGCTGCGCGGCCGGCTACCCGGTGGTGTGGGCCGCCTTCGACGAGGGCCACATCGCCGCACCCCAGGACGGCGCACCCGGTGACAGTGGTTCCCGGACCTGGCTGCCGGCGGAGACCTGGCGGTTCTTCACCCAGTTCGACAGCAGCACCCCGCCGCCGACGGACCCCACCACCCCGCCGCCGACGGATCCGACCACTCCGCCGCCGTCGGGTGGTGCCTGCCGCGTGGCGGTGGCCGTCAACGCCTGGAACAACGGTCTGACCCAGGACCTCACCGTCACCAACACCGGTGGCAGCGCGATCAACGGCTGGTCGCTGGTGTTCACCCTGCCCGGCGGGCAGAACATCACCGGTGGCTGGAACGCCAGCTACTCGCCCACCTCCGGGCAGGTGACCGCCCGCAACGTGTCGTACAACGGCAGCATCGCCCCGGGTGCCTCGGTGAGCATCGGCTTCCAGGCCACCCACACCGGCAACTCGGCGAGACCGTCGTCGTACACGCTCAACGGCGCCACCTGCACCATCGCCTGAGTCACGCGCACACCTGATCGGCGGTCCCCGGCCTCGCGTCAAGCGCGGCCGGGGACCGCCGCCGTGCCGTGGCTCGGCGTGCGCGCAACCCGTGCTGGGCTTGGTGTGCCGCGCAACCCGGGCTGGGCGGGGGGTGCCCCTACAACAACGCCGAAGTTGCTGGGTGCAGGCCGGGTGGATACCGCAACATCGCCGAACTTGTCGGGCTTGGTCCAGCGGTGCGGCCCGTGCGCCCGTGCGGCCCGTGCGGACCGTGCGGCCCGTGCGGCCGTGCGGACCGTGTGGTGGCGTGCGACCGGTAACTGGGGATGCGTGTTTATGCTGAGGAGCGCATACTCTTGCTGCTGAAGTCGATGAGGAGAGTCATCAGGTGGACGTCGCCGCCCCTCGGGGTTTTCGTGCACTGGTCGGCAACGTCGGTCTCCGCGAGGATGGCGACGACTTCACCGCGCTCGTCTCGGACGTGCCGGCGGTCAGCGCGGCGGTCTTCACCCGCTCGCGGTTCGCCGGGCCCAGCGTGCTGCTCAGCCGATCGGCCCGTACGTCGGCGGCGCGTGGAGTGGTGGTGCTCGCCCGCAACGCCAACGTGGCCACCGGCGACGAGGGCATGGCGAACGCCCGGGAGATCCAGGCTACGGTCGCGGCGGCGATCGGGCTGGAGGCGGACGAGCTGCTGATCGCCTCGACCGGCGTGATCGGCCGGCAGTACCCGATGCCCCGGCTGCGCGAGCACCTGGCCGAGCTGCGCTGGCCCTTCCCGCCCGCAGACTTCGACCGGGTGGCTAACGCGATCATGACGACCGACACCCACCCGAAGGTGGTACGGGCACGGTGCGGCGAGGCCACCATCGTCGGTGTCGCCAAGGGCGTCGGCATGATCGAACCGAACATGGCCACCCTGCTGACCTTCTTCTGCACCGACGCCGAGATCGGATCCGACGATCTCGATCGGGTCTTCCGCGCCGTGATCGACCGGACCTTCAACGCGGTGAGCATCGATACCGACACCTCGACAAGTGACACTGCGGCCATCTTCGCCAACGGGCTCGCCGGACCGGTGGACGTCGACGAGTTCGCCGAGTCACTGCGTACCTGTGCCCTCGAACTGGTGCAGATGGTGGCCCGTGACGGTGAGGGGGCCAGCAAGCTGATCGAGGTCCGGGTGACCGGGGCCCGCGACGATGACCAGGCCAAGCGGGTCGGCAAGGCGATCGTGAACTCGCCGCTGGTGAAGACCGCCGTTCATGGCGCGGACCCGAACTGGGGTCGGGTGGCGATGGCGGTGGGCAAGTGCGAGGACGACGACGACATCCGGCCGGATCGGGTTCGCATCGGTTTCGGTGGGCTGGCGGTCTATCCCACGGCGGCGACCGACGAGGTGCTGCGGTTGTTGGAGGAACACCTGCGCCGCGACCACGTGGTGATCGAGGTCGACCTCGGCATCGCCGCCGGCTCGTTCGTCGTCTACGGCTGCGACCTGACCGAGGGGTACATCCGGATCAACGCCGACTACACCACCTGACGGCGCCGAGCCGACGCACCTGTCCGGGGCCGAGCCGACGCACCTGTCCGGGGCCGGGCCGGGGAGCCAGACGCAAGGCGGCAGAATTGCCGGGTGCCTGTGGAGCTGATCACCGAGCCGGACGACGAGCGGATCGCCGACTATCGCGCGCTCACCGACGTGGAGTTGCGCACCCGGTGGGAGCCCCCGCACGGGCTGTTCATCGCCGAAGGGGAGCTGGTGCTGCGCCGGGCGCTGCGCGCCGGCTACCCGGCCCGGTCGTACCTGGTCGACGCCAAACGGGTCGACCAGCTCGCCGACCTGGACACCGGCGACGCCCCGGTGTACGCCGCCACCCCCGACGTGTTGCAGGAAGCCACCGGCTTCCACGTGCATCGGGGGGTGCTCGCCTCGTTCCGCCGCAAGCCGCTGCCCAGCGCCGCCGAGGTGCTGGCCACCGCCCGCCGGGTGGTGATCCTCGAAGACGTCAACAACCACACCAATCTGGGCGCAATTTTCAGGGCGGTCGCCGCGCTCGGGGTGGATGCGGTGCTGCTCTCGCCGTCCTGCGCCGACCCGCTCTACCGGCGCAGCGTACGGGTCAGCATGGGTGAGGTGTTCGCCGTGCCGTACGCGAAACTCGATCCCTGGCCGACGGCGTTGGCGCAGGTACGCGACGCCGGGTTCACCGTGCTGGCGATGACCCCGGCCCCCGACGCGGTACCCGTCCAGCGGCTGACGCCCGCCCAGCGGGCCCGGGCCGCGCTGCTGCTCGGTGCCGAGGGCGCCGGGCTGACCCAGGCCGCGATGGCCGCCAGCGACGTACGGGTGGTGATCCCGATGCGTCGCGGTGTCGACTCGCTGAACGTCGCCGCCGCCACCGCCGTGGCCTGCTGGGAACTGGGCCGCGACGACCCGCTCTGAGCTGACCTGCGATTACCGGCAACGGAATCACGGACGGTAACGTGTCGCGGGTGTTCCCCACCGTCCGTCAGGTCCTGGCGCTTGACCCGGTCCGTCGTGGCGCTCCGCGTCTGGTCGCCGGAGAGGTGGGGTTGGACCGGCCGGTGCGGTGGGTGCACGTGGCCGAGGTGCCCGACATCGCCACCCTGCTCGGCGGTGGCGAACTGGTGCTCACCACCGGCATCGGGTTGCCGGCAGACGATGCCGGGCTGCGGGCGTTCATCGCCGACCTGGCCGGTGTGGGCGTCTCCGGACTGGTGGTCGAACTCGGTCGCCGCTACCACACGGGGGTACCGAAGGTGATGGCCGCCGCCGCCGGGCGGCACGGCCTGCCGCTTGTGGAGTTGCGCCGGGCCACCCCGTTCGTACGGATCACCGAGGCGGTGCACGCCCTGATCGTGGACGCCCAGCTCACCGAGTTGCGGGCGACCGAGGAGATCCACCAGCGGTTCACCGAACTGTCGGTGGAAGGCGCCGAACCGGACGAGGTGATCCGGCAGGCCGCCGAGCTGTCCGGCTGCCCGGTGGTGCTGGAGAACCTGTCCCGCCAGGTGCTCGCCTACGATCCGGCGCGGGAGAACGCCGAACTGCTGCTCGACGGGTGGGAGCAGCACTCGCGGCGGATCCGGCCCACCGGGCGTACGGCGTACGACCCGGACAGCGGCTGGCTGGTCACCATGGTCGGTGCCCGGGGCGAGGACTGGGGCCGGCTGCTGCTGCGCTGGCCGAGCGGCGTCGACCTAGGTTCGGGCGACGCAGACCTCGGTCCCGGCGGCACCGACCCGAGCGGACCGGGCGACGGCGAGTCCGACGGAGCGGGCGACGTGGTGCGTGGCCTCGCCGTGCCGCCGACCCGGCTGACCATCCTGGTGGAGCGGGCCGCGTCGACCCTGGCGCTGGGGCGGCTGATCCGCCGCGACGCCGAAGGGTGGGAACGGCAGATCCACCGCACCCTGCTCACCGCGCTGCTGGACCGCACCCGGCCGGTCGACGAGGTGGCCCTGCGGGCGCGGGCGCTGGGGCTGGTGCTGGACCGCCGACACCTGGTCGGGGTGGTGGTCCGGCATCGCGGCGACGACCCGGCGGACAACGGCACGGCCGCTGACCCGGGTGGTGATCCTGCCCTGGCCGGCGGGGAACCCGGGGCGGCCCGCCTGCGGGACCTGGCCGAGACGGTCGGCCAGGCGCTGCGCGAGGCGAACCTCACCGGCCTGACCAGCGCGGTAGACGACCAGGCGGTCGGGGTGCTGCTGGCGCTCGCCGACGCGGCGGGGGAGGAGCGGGCCCTGACGGCGTTCGCGGCCGCGCTGCGCCGCACCCGCCCCGACAGCCGCCCGCCCGACCCGGCGTCACGCCGCCCCGGCAACCTGATCATCGCCGCCGGCTCGGGGGTGGGCAGCCTGCGGGAGGCGGGACGATCCCTCATCGAGGCCCGGCAGGTCGCCGAAGCGGCCCGGCGGGACCGGCGGGACCTGCCGATCTTCCGGCTGCCGCACGTCGGGCTCGCCGGGCTGCTGCACCTGCTACGCGACGAGCCGCGCCTGCAGACGTTCGTCGAGCGCGAGCTGGGGGCCCTGCTGGCGTACGACGCCCGGCATCCGCGCGAGCAGCTGCTCGGCACCCTGCGCGCGTACCTGGAGCAGGGCCGGAACAAGTCGGCGGCGGCTGCGGCGGCGCACCTGTCCCGACCCGCCTTCTACGAACGGCTGGCCCGCATCGGCCGGATCCTCGACGTCGACCTGGACTCGGTCGACGCCTGCCTCTCCCTGCACGTCGCCCTGCTCGCCCTGGACGCCATCCGCGCCCCCTGACATCACGCGGTGAGCGAGTTCAGGGCCTTGGCGTAGGTGGGCGGCACGTAGGAGGGGCCGCCGCCCGGGGTGAAGGTGTCGGAGGTGGCGGCGGTCTCCCAGGCAGTGTCGGGAAGGGCGGCGACCAGGGCGGTCACCACCGCGGTGTCCCGCCACTCGGGTTGCTGGGCGAGCAGGCTCAGCGCCACCACCGACTCCTCGACCTCGCCGACACACTCGAACGGCTTGTGCCCGTCGACGCCGAGCAGTTCCCGGTAGCCGGGGATCTGGGTGGCATCGGCGAGCAGGTCACCGCCGAAGATGTGGGTGATCCGTTCGCGGGACATGAACGGCGCCAGCGCCAGGAAGACAAACCGGCACTTGGGGCAGTCGCGGCACCAGCGGTCGCTCGCGTCGCGCAGCTTGAAGGCGGCGTTGCAGCTGGTCACCACATCGTCGTACCGGTCGATGGTGGCGAAGAGCCGCGCGATGTGCAGCTCCGACAACGGGCGCAGCAGGGAGAAGTACGGCTCGGTCAGCCCGGCGTGCTCGGCCAGGGCGGCCCGCAGCAGCCCCTCGGCCTCCACCCCCTTGGACCACTGGTGGTTGATCTCGTGACCGTTCCAGATCAGGTTCGGGTCGGACGCCGAGCGCTCGTTGGACATCACCACCGGACCCAGGCCGTGCAGCGCCGCAGTGGCGACCGCGATCAGCGAGTTGATCGCAGTGACCGGGATGTGCCCGTTACGGGCCCCGGCCGCGTTCAGCTCGAACAGCACCGGGTCGAGGCGTCGCCGCGCCGCCAGCGCGGTGAGCCCGGAGGCGGCGTTCACCGCCTTGATCACATGGTTCGGGTTGACCGAGAAGGGCACCGGGTCGAGACCGGCGCGGCGCAACGCCTCCAGGCTGACGATGGAGTCCTTGCCGCCACCGACCGCCGACAGCGGCCGCCGGTCGGAGTTGTCGTACTCGGCGGCGGGGCGTACCCGGCCGTCCGGGATCTGCGGCGTCAACTCCAGCACGTACGGCAACTGGTTGCGGTAGGCGTACTCGGCCAGGCCCTTGGTGTAGACGGCGGTGACGAACTCGGCGGCGGCCGGGCCGAGCGGCGCCGGCAGCACGATTTGCCCCGGCGCGGCGGCCTTGTAGTAGCTGACCCCGGCCACCACGTGCAGCAGCTCCAGGACCCGGCCGAGAGCTGCCACAGCCGCGTCCGACGGTGACTGCTCGGGCACCGGCAGGGTGATCACTTCGGTGAACCGCTGTTCGCCGTCCGGGCCGCTCAGCGCGTAGTCGAACAGCGCCTCGCCGGTGGAGAGGTCGATCGAGTAGGACGGGAAGGTGAACGCGTCCATCCGCGCCAGCTGGGTGTTGGGCACACGCCATACTAGGCCCTGGTTCGTCCGGCCGTGCCCGGCTCCGCCGGACCGCGTACGTGCCCTGCCGTCGTCGCCCCGAGGAGAAGTTGTGCGCCTGTCTGACCTGCGCGGACGTACCGTCGCCGTCTGGGGGGCCGGCCGGGAGGGCCGGGCCGCGGTGATCGCGATCGCCGCCCACGGGCCGGCGGACCTAGTCGCCGTGGACGACAGCGCGAACTTCCTCACCCTGCCGTGGGAGGGGCCGTTGGCCGAGGCCGCCCCGCTGATCACCGGCGAGGAGGGCTTCGAGCGGCTGGCCGCCGCCGACGTGGTGGTCCGCTCGCCGGGCGTGCCGCAGACCCACCCGTGGCTGGTGGAGCTGCGTCGCCGGGGTGCCACGATCACCCAGGGCACCGCGTTGTGGATGGCCGACCACGGTGAGCGCACCGTCGGGGTGACCGGCAGCAAGGGCAAGAGCACCACGTCCAGCCTGATCAGCCACCTGTTGACGGCGATGGACCGGCCCAACGTCTTCGGCGGCAACATCGGCGTACCGACGCTGGACCTGCCGGAGGCGGACCTGTACGTGCTGGAGCTGTCCAGCTACCAGTGCAGCGACCTGACCGACTCGCCCCGGGTGGCGGTGGTGACCGCGTTGTTCCCCGAGCACCTCGACGCGCACGGCGGCGAACGGGAGTACTACCGCGACAAGCTCAACCTGATCGCGTACGGGCCGCGCACGGTGGTGGTCAACGGCGCCGACCCGCGGCTGGCGTTCGAGCTGGGCGACCGGGCGGCGATCCGCGCCGGCACCGCGGAGTCGGTGAACGTGGCCGCCGGCCCGGACGGCGCCCCCTGGTTCCACCTGGTCGACCGGCCGCTGTTCCCCCGGGCGGTGCTGCCGCTGGTCGGCCGGCACAACGAGGGCAACCTCTGCGTCGCCCTGGCGGTGCTCGACGCGCTCGGCGTGGACGTCGTCGGGCGCAAGGACACCCTGGCGGTGGCGGTGGCGGAGTTCCAGGGGCTGGCCCACCGGCTGACCGAGATCGTCGACCCGTCCGGCCTGACCTTCGTCGACGACACCCTGGCCACCAGCCCGTACGCGGCAATCCACGCCATCGACGCGTACGAGGGGCGGCCGTTGACCGTGATCGTCGGCGGCAACGACCGAGGTGTCGACTACACCCCGCTGCGCGAGCACCTGGCGGAGCGGGAGTTGAGCGTCATCGGCATCCCGGACAGCGGCCCGCGCATCATCGAAGCGCTGGCCGGCCTGCCGAAGGTGCGTACCGAACTGGTCGACGACCTCACCGCCGCCGTCCAGTTGGCCCGCCAGGTCACGCCGGCCGGCGGTGTCGTCCTGCTCTCCCCGGCCGCCCCCAGTTACGGCCGCTTCCGCAACTTCGAACACCGCTCCCAGGTCTTCGCCGAAGCCATCCACGCCACCGCCCCGTGACCGGGCCTCTTGAGGACGTCCTGATCCGCTGCCGCGAACCTAATGATCAACCAAGGCGGCGTGCACGGCGCGCAGGGAGCGGATGGCCGAGCGGATCTCCTGCAGGTAGCGGCCGGGGGTGAGGGTGGGCTCGGGCAGCCGGGTCAGGTCGGGCAGCGTGGGGTCGACGCCGACGGTGTCGACCTCGCAGGCGTACGGCAGGGCGAGGGTGCGTAGCGCGTCGCAGTGCTGGAACGGCACGTAGATCGGCGCGGTGACCAGCAGCACCTCGTCGGCGCGAGCCAACTGGGCGTGCTCGGCCCAGAACCGCTGGGTGTCGGCGGTGTGCGCGCGACGGCGTTCCGGCTCGCTCGACGGGGCAGCCAGCACCCGCACCGGCGGCTGCCCGGCCGGCCGATAGGTCCGCGACGACCAGGAGTGGTGCGGGTGGTCGGCATCCAGACCGTCCTCGGCCTCCGGCGCGGACACCGCGAACGCACGCCGTACCGCCGCGTCCAGCGCGTCGACCTCCGTGTCGCAGCCGGTCACCCCGACCTCGGCGAGGGTACGCCGTTCCACCTCGGACAACGGCCGGAAGCTGCCCAGCACCGCCACCTCACCGGCGACGTCCACACCGGTACGCAGCAGATGTCCGGCGTACGCGACCCGGCGCAGGCAGGCGTGCGCCAGTCCGCCCAGCACCACCAGGTGGGCGTACCGGGCGCGGGCCGGTGGCCGGGCGCGGACCAGGCCGAGCGCGTCGGCGCAGTGGTGCACCACCTCGACGGTGGCCGGGTCGAGGGCCGGTTCCCGGGCCTCGGGGCGTTCCCGGCCACCACGGAAGTCCCAGCACCGGGCCGAGAAGTCGTCGAGGCCGGCGAGCACCGCACCGAGATCGCCGCGCGGCCATCGCCCGCCGAAGTGCGCCACCAGCCCGCGCAGCGGGGCACTGTCGACCCAGCCGGCGATACTGTCCACGCGCACGCCACCGCCGGCCCTGCTGGCTCCGGCCGCACCGCCGGCTTTGGTCGCACCGCCGGCCCGAGCGGGCCGGGCGGCCTGCGGCAGGGGCACGGTCGGGGTGCTCGGCGACGCTGGGAACGACTGGTCGGGATCGGTGGTGCCGGGCGACGGAACGGCACACTCAGACACGGATCGGATGCTACCGGCCGGCGGTGTGCCTCCGTCGCAGCAACGAGATGTCGGCCGGGTCGGCAACGGAAAACGCGGCGTAGTGCCCAGAGCGGCCACCGGAAGCGCGGCGATGTGGTCGAAGTACCACGGAAAGCGTTGACGTTGTGTCAGGGAGTGTGGGTCCATCCGCGACACGTTGACTCTTGTCCGGGCAGCGACGGTGGTGAAACCGTGCCGTTACCGCGAACCGAAGGGTGCGACGATGACCTCCGACGACCTGCTGGCTCGACACCGGGCCGTGCTTCCGTCCTGGATGCCGCTCTACTACGCCGATCCGATCGAGGTGGTCTCCGGCGAAGGCCGCCGGGTCACCGACGCGCAGGGCCGCACCTACCTGGACTTCTTCGGCGGGGTGCTGACCAACATGATCGGGTACGACATCGCCGAGATCCGGGAGGCGGTGCAGCGGCAACTGGCCACCGGGATCGTGCACACCTCGACGCTCTACCTGATCCGTCAGCAGGTCGAACTGGCCGAGAAGATCGCCCGACTCTCCGGCATCCCGGACGCGCGGGTCTTCTTCACCAACTCCGGCACCGAGGCCAACGAGGCCGCGCTGCTGATGGCCACCAACTACCGTCGCTCCCACCAGGTCCTCGCGGTCCGCAACAGCTATCACGGCCGGTCGTACGCGACGATGGGCATCACCGGCAACCGGGGCTGGTCGGCCAGCCAGCTCAACCCCCTCCAGGTGGCCTGGCTGCACTCCGGTGAGCGGCTGCGCGGTCTGCTGTCCCGGCTGCCGGAGGCCGACCGGATCGACGCGGCGGTGGAGGACCTGCGGGAGGTGCTGGCCACCCAGACCAGCGGGGACGTGGCCTGCCTGCTGGCCGAGCCGATCCAGGGCGTCGGCGGTTTCGTGCACGGCCCCGACGGTCTCTTCGCGGCCTGGAAGAAGGTCCTCGACGAACACGGCATCCTGCTCGTCTCCGACGAGGTGCAGACCGGTTGGGGGCGTACCGGGGAGCATTTCTGGGGCTACCAGGCGCATGGCGTCACCCCGGACCTGCTCACCTTCGCCAAGGGCATCGGCAACGGCTTCGCCCTGGCCGGTGTGGTCGGTCGGGCCGAGGTGATGGAGGCGGTGCCGGCGATCAGCTTCTCCACCTTCGGCGGTAACCCCATCTCCACCGCCGCCGGCAACGCCGTCCTGGACTACCTGCTCGACCACGACCTCCAGGCCAACGCGGCCCGCACCGGCGCGATCCTCGTCGACGGCCTGCGCGCCGCCGTGGGCGGCCTCGACTGCGTCGCCGAGGTACGCGGCAAGGGCCTGATGCTCGGCGTCGAGTTCGTCCGACCGGGCACCGCCGAACCGGACGCGGCACTGGCCGCCGGCGTCTTCGAGGCGTGCCGGGCCGGTGGCCTGCTGGTCGGCAAGGGTGGCCTCTACGGCAACGTGCTGCGGATGGGGCCGCCGCTGACCCTGACCGAGGACGAGGCCCGTGAGGGTCTGGCCATCCTGGTCGAGGCGATCCGCTCCTGCGCCGCCGAGGCGGTCACCCCGTGAGCGCGAGGAGTGAGCCGGTTCTGCGAGCCCCGCAGTCGCGAACGAAAGGTGGTCCAGCATGAACCTGATCGGGCACTTCGTCGACGGTAAGCGGGTCAGCGGCAGTTCGGCGCGGCGTGGGGACGTCTTCGATCCGGCGACCGGTCGGCGTACCGCGCAGGTGGAGCTGGCCTCCGCCACGGACGTCGCGGTCGCGGTGGAGGCCGCCGAGCGGGCGGCCCGCAGCTGGCGGGACGCCTCGCTGGCCAAGCGGACCGCGGTGCTGTTCGCCTTCCGGGAGCTGGTCCACGCCCGCCGCGACCAGCTCGCCGAGGTGATCACCGCCGAGCACGGCAAGGTGCTCGCCGACGCCGCCGGCGAGGTGCAACGCGGCCTGGAGGTCATCGAGTACGCCTGCGGCATCCCCTCGGCGTTGCGCGGCGGCTACAGCGAGAACGTCTCCACCGAGGTCGACTCGTACAGTCTGCGCCAGCCGCTCGGGGTGGTCGCGGTGATCAGCCCGTTCAACTTCCCGGTGATGGTGCCGCTGTGGTTCGTGCCGGTGGCGGTGGCCGCGGGCAACGCGGTGGTGCTCAAGCCGAGCGAGAAGGACCCGAGCGCGGCCCTGCTGCTGGCCGAATGGTTCGCCGAGGCCGGCCTGCCCGACGGGGTGCTGAACGTGGTCAACGGCGACAAGGAGGCGGTCGACACGCTGCTGGAACACCCGGCGGTCAAGGCGGTGTCGTTCGTCGGCTCCACCCCGGTCGCCCGGTACGTCTACCAGCGCGCCACCATGGCCGGTAAGCGGGTGCAGGCGCTCGGCGGGGCGAAGAACCACATGGTGGTGCTGCCCGACGCCGACCTGGACCTGGCCGCCGACGCGGCGGTCAACGCCGGGTTCGGTTCGGCGGGGGAGCGGTGCATGGCGATCTCCGCGCTGGTGGCGGTGGAGCCGGTCGCCGACGAGTTGGTGGCGCGCATCGCGCAGCGCATGGCCGGACTGCGTACCGGCGACGGTCGGCGCGGCTGCGACATGGGGCCGTTGGTCACCGCCGCGCACGCCGACCGGGTCCGGTCCTATGTGGAGGCAGGCGTGGCCGCCGGTGCGGTGCCGGTGGTCGACGGCCGCGACGTGACGCCCGACGGAGACCCGGACGGCTTCTGGCTCGGCCCCACCCTGTTCGACCACGTCACCCCCGACATGTCGATCTACACCGACGAGATCTTCGGGCCGGTGCTGTCGGTGCTGCGGGTCGCCTCGTACGACGAAGCGGTGGCACTTGTCAACGCCAGCCCGTACGGCAACGGAACGGCGATCTTCACCAACGACGGCGGTGCCGCCCGGCGCTACCAGCACGAGGTGGAGGTCGGCATGGTCGGCGTCAACGTGCCGATCCCGGTGCCGATGGCGTACTACTCGTTCGGCGGCTGGAAGTCCTCGCTCTTCGGTGACCTGCACGCGCACGGCCCGGACGGCGTCGCCTTCTTCACCCGGGGCAAGGTAATCACCAGCCGCTGGCTCGATCCCCGCCACGGCGGGGTCAACCTCGGCTTCCCCACCCAGACCTGAGCAGCCGCAGAGCACCCGCCCCGACCAGGTACGCCACCAGCGCGGCCACCGGCAGGCCGAACGGGTCCGGCGCGGTCTTCGCGGCGACACTGTTGGCCGCCATCGCGTACACGACGGCGGCGTAACCGGCGACGACGGTCGCGCCACGGGCCACCGCCCACCGGCGCGACCGTCCGGCTCCGCTCTCGCGTGGCTCGGGCTGCCGGTCGGTGGTCGGGTGGTCAGTGGGGTGGTGCCGGGTCGTTGTGGAGCGGCCGGTGCGGGCTTCGATCGGGCCGAAGATCGTGACAAGCACGGCCAGCACCGCGCTCAGCATCAGCAGCCAGGGCAGCCGCCAGGCGAACCAGGCTCCCGTACCGGCCTCCGGAGTGGGCAGCACCCCGAGCTTGTCCAACGCGCCCACCAGCAGGATCACCGCACTGAGGTGCCAGAGGAAGACGGTGAGCACGACCGAGTTGACGCCGATCACCGCCTGCCATGGTCGACTGCGGTGCAGCCACCGTTCGGCCCGTTCCCGCAGCAGCAGGATCAGCCCGAGCTGGGCGGTGGTCACGGAGAGCAGCACCACGCTGGGCGGGGCGGCGTTGTCCAGCCGCTCACCCGGCACGTTGATCATGCTCACCGGGTACGGTCCCGGCCCGGTGAGCAGCACCGCGACGGCCAGCCCGCCCGCGATCATCAGCAACGCTGCCCGCCGCGACATCGGCAGACAACGGGTCCGGACCCAGGCGAAGCCCCCTGCCGGATGGCAGTTGCCCCGGCGGGCGTCGTACCAGGCGAAGCCGATCTGGTGGATGGCCAGCCAGCCGAGCAGGTAGTTGGGTAGCGCCAGTTCGGTCGGGCCGAACGCTCGGCCCAGGTCACCCAGCGCGACCAGCAGCGCCAGGGCCACCGGCACCGCCAACCCGAAGCGACGGTGCAGCGCGTACATCACCGGGGCCAGCGGCACCACCGCGAGGTAGGCGGCGAGGAACCACAGCGGGACGGTGGCGAACCAGATCACCGTACGCACCTGACCCGGCTCGGCACCGACCAGCCGGGCGATCAGGGCGCTGCCGGCGAGCACCAGCACCAGTGCGGTGGTCGGGCGTAGCAACCGGGCGCTGCGTCCGAGCAGCCATCCGGTGGCGTCCCCGCCCCGGGCCCGCTGCGATGCGAGGGAGGCGGCGTTGGCGTACCCGCCGACCAGGAAGAACACCGGCATGACCTGGACCAACCAGGTCAGCGGATAGGCCCAGGGCATCGCCGGCAGAGCCGAGTGCCCGTCGGGCCGCCCGTGCGGGCCGTAGTAGATGGTGGCGATCATCCAGTGACCGAAAACGACAAGCACGATCGCCAGGGCGCGGAGCAGATCGAGGTAGCGCTCGCGGTCGGCCGGCGTCCGTGCGGCGAGTCGGGCCAACCGGCGCATGCACCGAGCGTATGCGAGCCGCCATGATCATCCGACAAGGTCACGCTCGATCCTGGATCGAGTGGTTTGCCATCGTCTCCGATACCACTCGATCCCACATCGAGCGTGATCTTGTGTCGCTGTGACGGGTGGTCGGGGCGGTCGCCTCGGGCAGGGTGCGGGCGGCGAGCCAGGCGGCTGCGGCGGCCCCGTCGCCGGCCGTGGTGATCGGTGCGTGCGGCCACTGTCGGCGGGCCTGGGCGTGCACCGAGGCGGCCAGCGGGTTGTCGCCGGTCAGCAGACCACCTCCGAGCACCAGGGCCCGCCTGTCGTCGGGGGGACGGATCTGCCGGACGGTGGCGACCAGCAGGTCGGCGGCCTCGGCGATCAACGCGGTGGCGGTGGCGTCGCCGATCGGCGCGGTGGCGGTGGCGTCGCCGATCAACGTGGGGTCGGCGGCGGCGAGGACGAGTGGGGCGAGGCGGGCCAGTTCCACCGGCGGGCGGCGGGTGACGGTCTGGATGAGGGTGTCCACGGTGGTCCGGGGGTGGGGGGCCACCTCGGCCGAGCCGGTCAGTTCGGTGAGTACGCGTCGGCCGAGGTCGCCGGGGTCGGTGTCGGTGTCGAGGGCGGCGAGCAGTCGGCGTACCGCCTGTCGACCGAGCCAGAAGCCGGAGCCGTCGTCGCCGAGCAGCCAGCCGTGCCCGTCGGCGACGCGGTCCAGCCGCAGGTCGCGTACCTGGGCGGCGACGGCACCGGTGCCGGCGATGAGGATGGTGCCGTCGGGGTCGGCAGTGCCCGAGGCGTACGCGATCAGGGCGTCGCCGTGCACCGCGTACGGACAGCGCAGCCCGGCGGCGGCCCAGGCGTGGTCGACGGCGGCCCGGGCAGCAGGATCGGCGCGCAGTCGGCCGGCTCCGGCCAGCCCGATCACGCCGGCCCGGACGCGGGTCGGGTCGACGTCGGTGAGGGCCTGTCGTAGTGCGATCAGGAGTTGCTCGGCGGCGTGGGCGGCACCGTGGGTGGTGGGGTTGCCGCCGCCGGCTCGGCCGGTGCCGAGGCGGTCACCGTCGAGAGTCACCGCGAGCGCGCGGGTGGACGTACCGCCGACATCGAGACCGACCACGACGCTGCCGGACACTGTCCCACCTCCTTGATCGATGTGCGTTCAGGCTGGTCACGGTCGTTGGCCGGGGCGCTGGGCGCAACTGTCGGGGCCGGAATGTCCCAGGTAACAGTTTGAAAACTTCGCCCATGGTCTTGACATGGAGGTGGCTTTAGTAAGAACTTTTACCACTAACAGTTAACAGTCTTTTCGGAAAGGCGTCCCATGGTTGATCACGAGGCGGACAGCTCCGCGGGCACCGCGGTGGCCGATGCCGACGGGGTCGACCGGCGAGGGGTCGGTGTCGCCTCCGACGGGGTGCTGGCCCGGGTACGGGCCGGAGCCGACGAGCTGACCGGCGCGCTGCGCCGGGTCGCCGAACACGTGCTCAGCGACCCGGAGGCGGCGGCCCGCGCCACCATCGTCGAGCTGGCCGAACGCAGCGGCACCTCACCGGCCACTGTCACCCGGTTCTGCCGGGCGATGGGCTTCGAGGGCTACGCCGACCTGCGGCTGGGCATCGCCGCCGAGACCGGCCGGGCCCGCTCGGCGGGCTGGAGCGTCGACATCGGACGCGAGATCCAGCCGAGCGACCCGCTGGAACGGGTGCTGGAGCAGATCATCGTCGCCGACACCCGCGCCATGCACGACACCGCCGCCCTGCTCGACCTCGGCGAGGTGGAACGGGCCGCGGTCGCCATCGCCGGGGCCAGCCGGGTCAACATCTTCGGTGCCAGCGGCAGCGCTCTGGTGGGCGAGGAGATGCAGTTCAGCCTGCACCGCATCGGGGTGGCCGCGTGGGCGTGGAACGACGTGCACTCCGGGCTCGCCGCCGCCGCGCTGCTGCGGCCGGGCGACGTCGCGCTGGGCATCTCGCACAGCGGCCAGACGCGGGAGGCCATCGAGATGCTCGCCGAGGGCGGCAGCCGAGGGGCGACCACCATCGCGCTTACCGGGTTCCGCCGCTCCCCGCTGGCCGAGCTGGCCGACATCGTGCTGCTCACCGCGAGCCAGGCCACCACCTTCCGCCCGGACGCGCTGTCGGCCCGGCACCCGCAACTGGTGGTGCTGGACCTGCTCTACATCGCGGTCGCCCAACGCACCCACGACCGCGCCCACGCGGCCTTCCGGCGTACCGCCCAGGCCGTCGACGGGCACAAGGCCGCGAGGGGAGCCACCGCATGATCAGTGCCCAGGGGTACGCCGACGCCGTCCGGCCGGTGCTCGACCACATCGTCGACGCCGGTGCCGAACCGCTCGGCCGGGCCGCCGACCTGATCGCCGACAGCCTGCGGGCCGGCGGGGTGCTCCAGGCGTTCGGCGCCGGCCACTCCGAGGCGTTCGCCGCCGAACTGGTGGCCCGGGCCGGCGGGCTGGTCCCCGCCAACCGGCTCAGCCTGCACGACCTGGTCCTGCACGGCGACGCCCCGCGCGACGTGCTCACCGACCCGAAGCTGGAACGCGATCCGGCCGTCGCCCACCAGCTGTACGAGATCGCCGCACCGCAGCCGCAGGACGTGTTCGTGGTGGCGTCCCAGTCCGGCATCAACGGGTCGGTTGTCGAACTGGCCCTGCTGGCCACCGGACGCGGTCACCCCTTGATCGCGGTCACCTCGGTCGAGCACACCGGTCGGGTCGCTCCGCGCCACCCGTCCGGCCGGCGGCTCGTCGAACTCGCCGACGTCGTGCTGGACAACGGCGCGCCGTACGGCGACGCACTGCTGCCGCTCGAGGGCGGCGGCGCGGTCTGTGCGGTCTCCTCGGTCACCTCGGCGCTGCTGGCGCAGCTGCTGACCGCGGAGGTCGTACGACGGTTCCACCAGGTCGGAGAGGTGCCCCCTATCTACCTCTCCGCCAACGTCCCCGGTGGGGACGCGCACAACCTCGCCCTCGAGTCGCGGTACGCCGGGCGTCTCCGGCGCACCGCCTGACCCGACACCCCAAGGAGAGACGAACGATGTCCGTTAACCCCGATCTCGACCGCCGGACCCTGCTGCGCCGCGCGGCGGCCGCGGGTCTCCTGGTAACCCCCGCCGCGGGTCTGCTCAGCGCCTGCGCCGGCAGCACGCCGAGCCCGAGCACCGACAACAACGCCGGGGAGAAGAGCAACGACAACCCGTTCGGCGTGCAGGAGAACAGCGCCGTGAAGGTGGTCATCTTCAACGGCGGTCTCGGTGACCAGTGGGCGCAGGAAGACAAGGCGATCTTCAACGCCAAGCACCCGAGCGTCACTGTCAACATGAGCTCCACCCAGAAGATCAAGACCGAAGAGCAGCCGAAGATGGCGACCACGCCCAGCGACGTCGTGATGAACTCGGGCGCCGACATGATGGACGTCAGCACCCTGATCAACGAGGGCGCCATCGAGCCGCTGGACGACCTGCTCGCCGCCCCGGCCTGGGACAGCCCGGGGACCGTCGCCGACACGCTGCTGCCGGGCACCGTCGCCGACGGCACCTTCCAGGGCAAGTTCTACGTGGTGAACCTCGCCTACACCGTCTGGGGCAACTGGTACAACGCCGCCCTGTTCAGCAAGGAGGGCTGGACCCCGCCGAAGACCTTCGACGAGTTCTTCGCCCTCGCCCCGAAGATCAAGGCCAAGGGCATGGCACCGTACGTCTACGACGCCGTGCACGGCTACTACCCGCGCTGGGCGCTGATGGCCACCATCTGGAAGTCGGCCGGCAAGCAGGCGGTGGTCGACATCGACAACCTGAAGGAGAACGCCTGGCGGGCCGAGGGTGTGCTGCCCGCGCTGGAGCAGTGGGAGAAGCTGGTCAAGGACAAGCTGCTGCTGCCCGGCCGGCTCGACCACACCCAGTCGCAGCAGGCGTGGCTGGACGGCAAGGCCGCCTTCATCCAGGTCGGCACCTGGCTGAAGAACGAGATGGCGGCGACCATCCCGCCCGGCTTCGAGATGAAGATCTCCGACTACTGGGGTCTGGGCGCCACCGACAAGGCCCCCAACGACGTCTACGCCGGTGCCGGCGAGAACATCGTGGTGCCGAGCAAGGCACCGAACAAGGCGGCGGCCAAGGAGTTCCTGCGGGCGGTGCTCTCCAAGGCCGGGTCGGCGAAGTTCGCCGAGCTGACCAAGTCGCTCGCCTCCACCGCCGGCTCCGGCGACAACGTGGACGACCCGACCCTGGCCTCGGCCAACGAGCTGATGAAGAACGCGCCGAAGGACCTGATCTCGACCAAGTTCTGGGACTTCTACGCCGACCTGGACAAGGAGAGCCAGAACCTCTCCCAGGAGCTGATGGCCGGCCGGGTCACCGCCGCGCAGTTCGTCGACAAGATGCAGGCCGCCGCCGACAAGGTCGCCAAGGACTCGTCGATCAAGAAGCAGACCCGCGACGCGTGACATCCGGATCTGACCGAACGAGGAAGTGAGCGGGAATGCGGCACGGTGTTGCGCGTTTCGTCACGGGCTTTCTGGCGCTGCCGGTCGGGCTGTACCTCTTCTACGTGGTGTGGCCCTTCCTGCAGGCGGCCGGGTACTCGCTGACCGACTGGGGAGGCTACTCCGACCGGCAACAGTTCGTCGGGCTGGACAACTACCTCCGGCTGTTCTCCGACGAGCTGATCAGGAAGGCGTTCTGGCACAACGTCTTCTTCCTGGTCACCGTGCCGCTGTTCACCATCGCGCTGGCCCTGTTCCTCGCGTTCCTGCTCAACGTGGGCGGACGCGAGGACAAGGCCGGCATCCGGGGTGTCTTCGGCTCCGGCCTGTACAAGGTGATCTTCTTCTTCCCGCAGGTGCTGTCCCTGGTCGTCATCGCGGTGATGTGGCAACAGATCTACCGCGCGGACGGCCAGGGCCTGATCAACGGCGTACTGATGAAGATCGGTCTGGTCGACGCGGACGACCCGATCACCTTCGTGTACGACCCGGAGCCGTTCCTCGGCGTACCGGCGGTGTTGTGGTGGCTGCTGGTCATCGCGGTCTGGAGCGGCGCCGGCTTCTACATGGTGCTGTTCTCGGCGGCCATGCAGTCCATCCCGAAGGACATCTACGAGGCGGCCATCCTCGACGGTGCGGGCCGCTTCCACACCTTCTTCCGGATCACCCTGCCGCTGCTGCGGGACACCGTCTCGGTGGCCTGGGTCTACCTGGGCTTCATCGCGCTTGACATGTTCGCGCTCGTCTACATCATGACCCCGAGTCAGGGCGGCCCGAACCACGCAAGTGAGATCTTCGCGTCGGTGATCAACTTCAACGCCTTCCAGAAGGGCCAGTTCGGCTACGCCTGCGCGATCGCGGTGGCCCTGGCGATCTTCACGATCCTGCTGGCCGCGTTGCAGCTGCGGATCACCCGTCGTGAGCGCATCGAGTACTGAGGAGACACCGACGATGAGCACGGTGACCCACACCCCGGCCGGGCCCGACCAGGCCCCACCGCCGGACCGTACGCCGGGCCCACGCTCCGCCGTCGGCGGCAGCCGCGCCGGGGCGAAGATCTTCAACGGCTTCTCGCATCTCTTCCTGGCCGTCTGGGCGATCATGGTGGTCTACCCGCTGCTGTGGGTGGTGATGTCGGCGCTCAAGACCGACTCGGAGGTCATCCGCAAGCCGCTGTCGCTGTTCCCCGAGACGCTGCAGTGGGGCAACTTCACCCGGGCCTGGACCGAGGGCCACATCGGCGACTTCTTCCTGAACACGATCCTGGTGCTGACCGGCAGCGTCTTCCTCACCATGCTGCTCGGCTCGATGGCCGCCTACGTGCTGGCCCGCTACGACTTCCCCGGCAACCGGTTGATCTACTACATGTTCCTGTCCGGGCTGACCCTGCCGGTCTACCTGGCCGCGGTGCCGCTGTTCAAGGGCGTCTACAACATGGGCGTGACGCTGCCCTTCCTCGGCCCGAACAGCCACCTGATGCTGATCCTGGTCTACGTGGCCTGGTCGCTGGCGTTCACCGTCTTCTTCATGCATTCGTTCTTCCGGACCCTGCCCGACGCGATCGCCGAGGCGGCCCTGGTCGACGGTGCGTCGCACAGCCGGCTGTTCTTCAGCGTGATGCTGCCGATGGCCAAGCCCGGCCTGATCAGCATCGGCATCTTCAACGTCCTCGGCCAGTGGAACCAGTGGTACCTGCCGACCCTGCTGATGCAGTCGGTGGCCGGCGAACCGAAGAACCAGGTCATCTCCCAGGGCCTGATCGAACTCTCGGTCAACCAGGGCTACAAGTCCGACTGGTCAGGGCTGTTCGCCGGGGTCACCATGGCGATGCTGCCGGTGCTCATCGTCTACATCGTCTTCCAGCGTCAGGTGCAGTCCGGCCTCACCGCGGGGGTGAGCAAGTAACGGTGATGCCCAGGTGGTCGCGGAGCGCGGCGTGCCCCGCAGTGGTGAGCCGTACGGCGCGGCCGGAGCCGATCCGCACCACCCACCGGTTGTCGAGAAACGTCTCGCACAGCTTCGCGCCGGCCAGTCCGCCGAGGTGCTCACGGCGTTCCGTCCAGTCCAGGCAGCCACGCGCCAGCGGTCGGCGGCCCGGCCGTGGCTGCGCCGGGTCCCAGCCGACCAGGTCGGCCAGCCAGGCCAGGCCGGCCGGGGTGAGGGCGAAGCCGCTGCCGCGCTCCAGCAGCCCTCGCCCGCTCATCGCGTCGGTCACCGCCACCCCGAGCCGTCCGGCGAGGTGGTCGTAGCAGGTACGGCCCCGGCGCAGCGCCGCGCTGGCGGTAACCGCCCGCAGGCTGCCGGTACGGGCGGGGCCCGGCTCGGTACGCGCCGCCAGGTCTTCCAACAGTTGCGCCACCGACGCGTCGGCGAGTTGCACGTACCGGTGTCGGCCCTGCCGCCGTTCGACGAGCAGACCGCCGGCGACGAGACGATGCAGGTGTGCGGTGGCGGTGGAAGGCGCGACACCGGTGTGGGCAGCGAGTTCGCCTGCGGTCCACGACCGGCCGTCGAGCAACGCGAGGCAGATCCCCGCACGCGTCTCGTCAGCCAGCAGCGCCGCCAGCCCGGCGAGGTCAGCAGCGGAGGTCACCGGCCAATTGTCGGGTACGACAGTTCGGTGCTTGTCGAAGGGTTCCGGTCGTAGCCTGCGCCGCATGAAGGAGATCCACGGCCGCGAGGCGGCCCTCGCCGTACTGACCAACCCGGCATTCGTGGTGCCACCGGTTCCGCCCGCCTGCGCCGGGGTCGCCTGGCTGCGGGCCACCGTCGGCCGATTCAGCCGGGGCGCCGAGCACGAACGGCGACGGAAGTTGTCGACGGCGATCCTGGACCAGATCTCGCCGGACTCGCTGCGCCGCGCCGGTGCGGTCCACCCGGTGACGGCCCTGGCCCGTCACCTGAATGTCACTGAACCCGTGGTGGAGTTGGTCCGCGACGTGGCGCAGGCCTACCAGCCGGGCACCGGCGACGAGTCGCGGGCGGACGCCGCGGTGGACCGGCTGGTCGCGATCGTCGGTGGGAGGTTCGACGAGCCGACCGCGGCGCGCATCGGTGTGCTCGTGCAGGCGTGCGAGGCCACGGCCGCCCTGATCGACCGGGCCCGGCACCGGCGCGTCGACGACGTGCTGCGCGATGATCCGCCGGTGCCGGCAACCAGGCGGCAGGCGCTGGTCACCAACACCGTGGCGGGCGTGACCATCCACGCCGGTGAGGTGGTCCGGGTACGTCTGGCCGGCGACCTGGCCTTCGGCGCGGGTCCGCGGCGTTGCCCCGGCCGGGCCCATGCTCTCGCGCTGGTGGCCGGAGCACACCGATGAACAGCTTCGCGGCGTTGCATCGCGCCGGTGACCCGCTGGTCCTGCCGAACGTGTGGGACGTGGCGTCGGCCCGCCTTCTGGTCGAGGCCGGGTTTCCCGCGCTCGGCACCACAAGTCTCGGCGTCGCGGCCACCAACGGCCTGCCCGACGGCGTCGGCGCGACCGAGGCCGAGAGCCTGGCGCTCATCCGCCGCCTGGCGGCGCTGCCGGTGCAGCTGACCGCCGACATCGAGACCGGATCGGTCGCCGCGGCGGTCGCGGTGGCCGAGGCCGGCGCGGTGGGGGTGAACGTCGAGGACGCTCTGCGTCCGGCGGCGGAGCACGCGACACTGATCCGCTCGGTGAAGCGGGAGGTGCCGGAGCTGTTCGTCAACGCCCGCACCGACACGCACTGGCAGCGTCCCGGCGATCTGGCCGAGGCAATCAGCCGGGTACGGCGCTACGCCGACGCCGGTGCGGACGGGGTGTTCGTTCCCGGCCTGTCCGAGCCCGCCGACATCGCGGCCGTGGTGGCCGCCGTCGAGGTACCGGTGAACATCCTGTTCCTGCCGGACCGGCACACCGTCGCCGCCCTGGCCGAGTTGGGTGTGCGGCGGATCAGCACCGGCTCCCTGCTGTTCCGGGCGGCCCTGGCCGCCATCGTGGAGACCGCCACCGCCGTCCGCGACGGCCACCCGATCCACCGGAACCTGCCACCGTACGCGCAGGTGAACGCCGGGTCCGGGCTCCGGCCATCTGCTTGATCAACTCCGTCTCGGCGTAGTGGTGGTATCCCGCTCGCGCGGACCCCGCCATTGCGCCGAAACGGTTTCGCAGCCCCGTCTTCGCCCTTCCGCCGTGGGTGAGCGAACCGACATGAGGTTCTTGACTCGTCAATATCTTAACGAGTAAGTTCGATGCCGGTCGATGTTTGTCTCGTGGAAAGTAGGTGAAGCCTCGTGAAGTCCATCGCTAAGTTCTTCGCTGCCGCCGCAGCGGTCGCAGGCGTGCTGGCCGCGGCCCCTCCCGCCTCGGCGGCAGCCGCCGAGTCGGGGTGGGGAAGATATCTGCCCGGAAACTGCCTGCCGGGCACGTTCTGCGGCTGGGCCAACTGGGACCACCCGCCGGAGGGCCCCACCGCGACGCCCTCCCTGGTGACCACCACCGACTGGTCCGGCAGCGTCACGGTGTTCAACTTCTACAACTACACCTCCCGCAACGTCGACATCGACTGGTACCTGCCGGGGACGACCTACGCCGGCACCTTCTGCGCCACCCCCGGCGACGCGGACCTGTACGTCCCGATGACCGTGACGAAGGTCGTCTTCCACACGCGCAACTGCCGGTGAATCCGACACCCATCAATGACAGGTAGGTGAATCGTGCTGAAGACCATGCTCAAGTCCCTCGCTGTCGCCGCGGCTGTCGCAGGCGTGCTGGCCGCCGCCCCTCCCGCCTCGGCGGCCCCCGCCTCTCCCGCCTCGGCGGCAACCGCCCAGACCTCGGACGGAATGTGGCCGGCCGGGAACTGCCCGCAGGGCGTGTTCTGCCTCTGGCCCGAATGGAACGAATGGATGACGCCGGCCCTGACGACCAACACCGACTGGTCCGGCGAGATGCCGGGATACCTGTTCTACAACAACACCTCCCGCAACGTCGACATCACCTTCCGCTGGCAGCATGACTCGCCGTGGGGCCCCTTCACCATCTGCCTCACCCCCGGCAACGGGCAGGACACGTACTGGCCCGGGATCGTGACGAACGTGAAGGTCCACACGCAGCCCTGCGTCTGGTGATCCCTTAGCACCTCCCGGACGGACCGAGACGCGCAAGCGTGTCGGTGGGTACGGGCAGGATGGGGGTGTGCTGGTCGCGGTGGTGGCGGGGGAGGGCGGTGCGGGCGTGCTGTGCCCGCCGCTGCGCGCCGACGGGCAGTGCGCCGGCCCGCCCGAGCCCGTCACCGACCTCGCCGCCGCCGTCGCCGCACGGGAGGCCGCAGACCGCCCCCGCTGGGTCTGGGCCTGCGGCGCGACGCTCTACCCCACCCTGCTGCGCGCCGGAGTCCGGGTCGAGCGCTGCCACGACGTCGAACTGACCGAGGCCCTGCTGCTCGGCCACGCCGGCCGCTGGGGTGAACCGCGTTCCCTGGCGGCGGCCTGGGCCCGGCTGACCGGCGCGCCGGTGCCACCCGATCCGCCACCGCGTGCCCCCGCCCCACCCGGGGCCGGGCAGGCCGCACTCTTCGACGCCGTGCCCGGGCCGCCGGGCCCCGGCATCACCGCGTTGACCCGGGTGTACGCCGACCAACTCGACCGCATCGCGGCCACCGGGCATCCCGGCCGGTTCCGCCTGCTGGTGGCCGCCGAGTCGGCCGGTGCGCTGATCGCCGCCGAGATGGGGGCGGCCGGGCTGCCCTGGCGGGTCGACGTGCACGACGCCGTACTGGCCGAACTGCTGGGGGAACCCTCCCCGGTGGGTGGCCCGCCACGCCGACTGGCGGACCTCACCGCGCGGATCGCCGAGGCGTTCGGCGTACGCCAGGTGCATGCCGATTCCCCGGCCGAGTTGCTGCGGGCGTTCGCCCGCGCCGGCATCGACCTGCCCAACACCCGGTCCTGGGTGCTGCGCGGGGTCGACCACCCGGCGGTGCCGCTGGTCCTGGAATACAAGGAGCTGTACCGGATCTGGACGGCGCACGGGCGGGCCTGGCGGGACGCCTGGGTCCGTGACGGCCGCTTCCAGCCGGAGTACGTGCCCGGCGGAGTGGTGTCCGGGCGGTGGGCCACCCGCGGCGGTGGGGCGTTGCAGATTCCGAAGGTGATCCGCCGGGCGGCGATGGCCGACCCGGGTTGGCGGTTCGTGGTGGCCGACGCGGGCCAACTGGAGCCCCGGGTGCTCGCTGCGGTCTCCGGTGACGCCCGGCTGGCTGCCGCCGGCGCGACAGGCGACCTCTACCAGGCCCTGGCCAGGGACGCGTTCGGCGGCGACCGGGGTCGGGCCAAGCTGGCCCTGCTCGGCGCGATGTACGGGCAGACCGGCGGGGAGGCGGTGCCGGCGCTGGCGGTACTGCGGCGCAACTATCCGACGGCGTTCGGTTACGTCGAGGCGGCGGCGCGTACCGGTGAGGCGGGCGGGTTGGTGCGCTCCTGGCTGGGGCGTACCTGCCCGCCGGGCTCGGCGGGTTTCGCCACCGACGAGGCGGTGGTGGATCCGGACGCGGCCGGTGACCCGCAGTCGCCCCGGGCCCGGGCGGCGCGGTCGCGGGGCCGGTTCACCCGCAACTTCGTCATCCAGGCCACCGCCGCCGAGTGGGCCTCGACGCTGCTGGCGGTGCTCCGCGGCGAACTGGCCGGCACCGAAGCCGAGCTGGTCTTCTTCCAACACGACGAGGTGATCGTGCACTGCCCGGCCGAGCAGGCCGAAGGGGTCGCCGAGGCGGTGCAGCGGGCCGGTCAGCGGGCCACCGCGCTGCTGTTCGGTGACACCCCGGTGCGGTTCCCGCTCGATCTGTCGATCGTCGAGTGCTACGGCGACGCGGCCTGAGCGACCCGACGCACCAGCGCTTTGCGTGTTGTTCATGTCCGGCTGCCAACCTGACCACCGCGATCGACATGGTGAAGGAGGGCGGCATGGCCAGACGCGTGTACCTGCACATCGGTGCGCCGAAGACCGGCAGCACCTACGTGCAGAACGTGCTCTGGAGCAACCGCGACCGGTTGGCGCAGACGGGCATCCTGCTGCCGGGCAGCGCGGTGGCGCAGGACCAGGCGATGGCCGACCTGCGGGCCGCGCCGTGGCGGGACCCCGAGGTGTACTGGACCTGGGACCGGCTGGCCGAGAAGGCCCGGCAGTGGCCCGGCGACGTGATCATCAGCAACGAGGGGTTGGGCGCGGCCACCGGCGAGCAGGCGGCCCGGGCGGTGGCGAGCCTCGGCGCGGGCGAGATCCACGTCATCGTGGTGGAACGTGACCTGTGGCGTACCTTCCCGTCGTTCTGGCAGCAGAGCGTGCGGGCCCGCAGCGGATGGCGTTTCGAGGAGTTCCTGCGGGCGGTCGAAGAGGGCCGGTGCGAGGTCTTCTGGGAGAACCACACCGCGGTACGGATGCTGCGCCGCTGGGGTGACCTGGTGCCCGCACAACGACGACATCTGGTGACCGTGCCGGCACCAGGCGCCCCGCCCGAGGTGCTGTGGCAACGCTTCGCCGGCATCCTCGGCATCGACGACGGACGGTGCGAGCTGACCGCGCCCGCCGCGAACCCGTCACTGGGTGCCGCCGAGATCGAACTGCTGCGCCGGGTCAACCGGAAGCTGGGCGACCGCTACCCGCTGCGCACCCCCTACCGCCGGGTGGTGCACCGCCACCTCGTCGACGCGGTACTCAAACAGCGGGCCGATCAGCAGCGCTTCGGCATCGGCCTGGACCGGGCCGACTGGGTGCTGGACCTGGCCGACGCGCAGATCAAGGAACTGCACGACTACCCCTGCCGGATCGTCGGCGACCTGGACGAACTGCGGCCGGCGAAGCTGACGCCCGCCGGCACTCCGGACGCCGTCGACGACGACCATCTGCTCGATGTCGCCATCGAGACGATCGTCGACCTGCTCGGCCACGCGCAGACCCTCGACGAGCGGGCGGAGCAGCAGCCCGACGACGTCCTCTCCCGGCTGAAGAACCGGGCGACCGGCGGCGTCAAACTCCAGCTGCGGCGCGTCATCCGGGTAGCGGCTCGGACCCGCTGGCACCGCCGCTATCCGCCGCCGTTCTGATTCGTGCCCTGCGCCGCTTTCAGGATCAGATCCGCTATCGCCTCGGGGTGGGTGACCATCGCCAGGTGCGACGACTCGACTTCGATGGTGGTGGCGTGCATCCGTTGCGCCAGGAACCGTTCGAGTTCCGGTGCGGTGGTGCGGTCGAGGGTGGAGATCGAGTAGTAGCAGGGTTTGTCCCGCCAGGCGGCGGTGGTCGTACGGGCCTTGAACAGGTCACCGGCGATCGGCCCCTGCACCGCGTAGAGGGCCCGGGCGCGGGCCTCGTCCACCCCACCGGCGAAGTCGGCGAGGAATGCCTCTTCGCTGAGCTGGGCGAAACCGTCATGGTGGACGAGTCCCGCGTTGGCCGGTGGGGTCGGATACTTGGCGGCGAGCGCGGCGTAGTCCTCGCCGACGTCCGGTGCCCGGGCAGCCACGTAGACCAGCGCGCTGACGTTCGGGTGGTCACCGGCCTCGGTGATGACGGTGCCGGCCCAGGAGTGACCGGCCAGCACCGTCGGACCGTCCTGGCGGTCGAGCGCGCGTCGGGTGGCGGCCACGTCGTCGGCCAACGAGGTCAGCGGATTCTGCACCGCGGTGGCGTTCAACCCGGCCCGCTGCAGGATGGGGATCACGTCGGCCCAGGACGATCCATCGGCGTACGCGCCGTGCACCAGTACGACGTTGCGGGCCGGCTCGGGCGGCGACACGTCACTCACGTCAACCTCCAGGTATCGGGTGGGCGGCGGGCGGTAACCCTTGTCCCGCACTGTCTCCCAGCCCCGTCGACCCGCGGAGCGAATCGCCAAGATTACGAACAGCCGGCACGACGTTGCGCTAGGAGCACGTCGCCGGAGGAGCAATTGGCGAATGATACCCAATTTATGCGATTTGCCCCGCCACCCTCCTTTGGCGCCAGTCGTTGCAATCGGTGTGCGTAGGAAGGGGACGGCCGGGGCCAGGCCGCCCCACGTGGGAGGGAGCCCGGCTCTGAACCGGATCGCAGGAATGATCATCGCCGCGGGGGGTGGTCGCCGCATCGGCGGCCCGGAAGCCCTGCTGCACCAGGACGGTAAACCCCTGGTCGACCAGATGATCGACACGCTGACCGAGGCGGGATGCGGGCCCATCGTGGTCGTTCTCGGTGCCGCGGCCGACCAGGTGCGCGAGACCGCTGACCTGGACCGCGCCACGGTGGTGGTCAACCGCGCGTGGGGAACCGGGGTGGGTTCCTCGATCCGCGCCGGCCTGGCCGGGCTCGACGACGACCGGATCGAGGCAGTCGTGGTGGTGCCGGTCGACATGCCCGGGCTGACCGCCGCGGCGGTGCGCCGGGTGACCGCGCTGCCCTTCCCCGACGTGCTGGTCTGCGCCACCTACAACGGCCTGCGCGGCTACCCCATGCTGTTCGGTCGCCGCCACTGGGCCGGCATCGCCACCCTGGCCAGCGCCGACGTCGGTGCCCGCCCCTACCTGCTGGCCCACAAGGACCAGATCGTCGACATCGCCTGCGACTCCGTGGCCGACGGCAGCCGCGTCGACACCCCCGAACTCATGGCCCTCTACGGCCTCTCCGTCCCCGAACAACGCGTCCCCGCCTAACCCGACCCCGCCCCGCCCGCCCCCAGCCCCGTCGATCTTGCACTTTTGGTCGCCGAGATGGGCGAAATAACACCTTTGCGGGGACAGAAAGTGCAAGATCGACGGGGCTGGGGGTGACGGGGCTCAGGGCGCGGGTGCCCGTGGGGTGGGGGAGGGGGTTAGGGGAGGGTGTTGGTGGTGGTCAGGGTGCGGTACCAGTGGGCGGAGTCTTTCCAGGTGCGTTGCTGGGTGTCGTAGTCGACGTGGATGATGCCGAAGCGGCGGTCGTAGCCGTACGCCCACTCGAAGTTGTCCAGCAGGGACCAGACGAAGTAGCCGCGCACGTCGGCGCCTGCCGTCATCGCGTCGTGGGTGGCGGCGATGTGGCGGCGTAGGTAGTCGACGCGGCGGTCGTCGTGGACGGCGCCGTCGGGGGAGACCTCGTCGTCGAAGGCGGCACCGTTCTCGGTGATCATCAGCGGCAGGTCGGGGTACTCGCGGTGCAGCCGCAGCAGCAGCTCGGTCAACCCGGCCGGCTCGATGTTCCAGCCCATCGCGGTGTGCGGACCGGGCTGCGGCAGGAACTCGACCTGCTCCGAGCCGACCCACGCCGAGTGTGCCGAGCGGCCGTGCCCGTCGGAGTCCGACTTGGTCGACACCCCGTCCCAGGCGCGTACCAGGGTGGTCGAGTAGTAGTTGACCCCGAGCACGTCCAACGGCACCGCTGCGGTGCGCTCGTCGCCGTCGCGGACGAACGACCAGTCGGTGACCCCGGCGGTGTCGGCCAGCAGGTCGGCCGGGTACGCCCCGTCCAGCATCGGGCCGAGGAACGCCCGGTTGGCAAGCGCGTCGATGCGGCGTACCGCGTCGGCGTCGGCGGCCGAGTCCGAAGCCGGCCGGATCACGTGCAGGTTCAACGTCACCGACAGCTGCGCGGCGGGCGCCAGCTCCCGGATCACCCGGCCGGCCAGCCCGTGCGCCAGGTTCAGATGGTGTACGGCGGCAAGCGCCCCGGCCGGCTCGGTGCGCCCCGGCGCGTGCACCCCGGAGGCGTACCCGAGGTACGCCGAGCACCACGGCTCGTTGAACGTGGTCCAGGTGTGCACCCGGTCGCCCAGCGCCCCGACGATCGCCGTGGCGTAGTCCGCGAAGCGCGACGCGGTGTCCCGCGCCGGCCAACCCCCGGCGTCCTCCAACTCCTGCGGCAGGTCCCAGTGGTACAGTGTGGCCACCGGCCGGATGCCCAGCTCCAGCAGCCGGTCCACCAGCCGGGAGTAGAAGTCCACCCCGGCCTGGTTGACCGGGCCGGAGCCGCCGGGCTGCACCCGCGGCCAGGCGATCGAGAACCGGTACGCCCCGACGCCGAGCGCGGCCAACTGGTCGAGGTCGTCGGCCCACCGGTGGTAGTGGTCGGCCGCCACGTCGCCGGTGTCCCCGTTGAGGGTGCGTCCCGGTGTGTGACTGTAGGTGTCCCAGATCGACGGTCCCCGGCCACCCTCCTTCGCCGCCCCCTCGATCTGGTACGCCGCCGTGGCCGTACCCCAGACGAAACCCGGGGGGAAAACCACATCGCTCATGTCGCCACCTCCGTTACCTCGCAGCCGTATCCGGACGACACCCCGGCCACCACCTCGGCGGTGGCCGTCCCGTCCTGGTAGCGCACCTCGAACTCGGTGCCCGGCCCACCGTCGGGCGACGGGATCCGGACCCGGGTGCGTTGCCCCTGCGCCGGGGCGTACAGCCGCAGCTGCACGCCGTCGGCCCACGGGTAGTCGGGTCGGTCGGTGACCGAGCCGAACGGGATGACCGCGCCGGGCCGGGCCAGCACCGGCACGGTGTCGAAGCCGTGTTTCTCGTGCACCCAGCCCGGGCCGGTGACCTGCGCCCCGGTCATCAGGTTCGTCCAGGTGCCCGCCGGTACGTAGTAGGTGACCTGCCCGTCGGCGCTCATCACCGGCGCAACGAGCAGGTCCGGGCCGAGCATGTACTGCCGGTCCAGGTAGGCGGTGGTCGGGTCGTCCGGGAACTCCAGGATCATCGGCCGCATCACCGGTATCCCCTCGCGGTGCGCCTCGTCGGCCGCCGCCGCCAGGTACGGCATCAGGCTCAACTTGAGCCGGGTGAAGCGGCGCAGCACCTCGACCGCCTCGTCGTCGTACGCCCACGGCACCCGGTACGAGCCGGAGCCGTGCAGCCGCGAATGCGAGGAGAGCAGCCCGAAGGCGATCCACCGCTTGAACACCGCAGGATCGGGGGTGCCCTCGAAACCGCCGATGTCGTGGCTCCAGTAGCCGAACCCGGAGGCGGCCAGGGACAGCCCACCGCGCAGCGACTCGGCCATCGCCACGAAGGTGGACTCGCAGTCGCCACCCCAGTGCACCGGGAACTGCTGCCCACCGGCGGTCGCCGAACGGGCGAACACCACCGCCTCACCGGTCCCGCGTTCGGACTCAAGCAACTCGAAGACCGTCTTGTTGTACAGGTAGGAGTAGTAGTTGTGCATCCGCTGCGGGTCGGCGCCGTCGTGCCAGAGCACGTCGGTCGGGATGCGCTCGCCGAAGTCGGTCTTGAAGCAGTCGACACCCATGTCGAGCAGCACCTTGAGCTTGTCGGCGTACCACCGGGCGGCGTCGGGGTTTGTGAAGTCGACGAGCGCCATCCCGGCCTGCCACTTGTCCCACTGCCAGATCGACCCGTCCGGGTTACGGACCAGGTAGCCGGCCTGCCGTCCCTCCTCGAACAGATACGACCGCTGGGCGATGTACGGGTTGATCCAGACGCACACCTTCAGGCCACGCTCGTGCAGCCGACGCAGCATCCCCTCCGGGTCGGGGAAGGTCGCCGGGTCCCAGATGAAGTCGACCCAGTGGAACTGCCGCATCCAGAAGCAGTCGAAGTGGAACACCGACAGCGGCAGGTCCCGCTCGGCCATCCCGTCGATGAACTCGGTGACGGTCTTCTCGTCGTACGACGTGGTGAACGAGGTGGACAGCCACAGCCCGTACGACCAGGCGGGCACCCGGGCCGGGCGACCGGTCAGCGCGGTGTAGCGACGCAGCACCTCCTTCGGGCTGGGACCGTCGATCACGTGATAGGTCAACGACTGCCCCGGCACACTGAACTGGGTCTGCGACACCACCTCGGAACCCACCTCGAACGACACGTGCTCCGGGTGATCCACGAACACCCCGTAGCCGGCGCTGCTGAGATAGAACGGCACATTCTTGTACGCCTGCTCGCTGGCCGTACCCCCGTCGGCGTTCCAGATCTCCACCGTCTGACCGTTCTTGACGTACGCCCCGAAGCGCTCGCCCAGCCCGTAGACGGTCTCGCCGACGCCGAGCGCCAGCCGGTCGTGCACGTACTTCTGACCGTCGGCGTCGGTGACCACGCCGATGCTGCGCTCGGTGGAGGAGGTGACCAGCCGGTCGCCGCGCAGGAAGTCGACCTGCCACGGCCCGGTCAGCGCCACCCGGACGGTCAACTCACCGGTGGTCAACCGCGCACTGAGCCCGGTCACCTCGACCTGCACCGGATGATCCGTGTCCTCGGCGAGGACGAAGCGGGGCTGCTTGGGCAGCCCACCGCTGTGATGCCCGACGGTCACCCCGACCACCCCGGGCGCGGGGGAGAAGAAGCGTACGGTGACCACCGGGCGGTTGAGGGTGTCGCCCCGACCGGTGATCCGGCCGATGGGCGCGAAGACGGTGAACGAGCGTTCGTCGGGCTCCACCGATTCCACCGCGCCGGGCCGCAGCACCGTGACGCCGGGACGCAGTTGCCAGTACCCGTCGGTGAACTTCACTTGTCGGCTCCTGCCTGATGTGTGTCGAGCCCGTTCCTTCGTCAGGGCCGCCGTGCGGTGGCAGCGCTGCGGCGAGCTGCCCTGCTGCCCGGGCCTGGCCGCTGGCGGCCACCGGCGCCCGGGTACGCCGTGCCTGCCGTACGCGGTGGGCCGCTGGATCCGCGGACCTGGAGTGCGCAGGGCAGCAGTTGCTGGTGGATCTCGCGGTGACCGCCGTCGACGTGCCGCAGCAGCGTCTCGATGGCGATGCGGCCCAGCGCCGTCCCGGGCGAGTTCATCGCGGTCAGCGCCGGGGTGGCCAGCTCGGCGACCTGCGGTGAGGTCACCATCGAGATCACCGAGACGTCGTCCGGCACCCGCAGTCCCCGACGGTGCAGCTCGCCGAGCAGCCCGAAGACGGCGCTCTCGTTCATCGCGAGGATCGCGGTCAGATCGGGTGCCTGCCGCAGCGCGGTGGCCAGGGCGGTACGCCCGCCGGCGGCACTGTCCTCGGCGGGAATCATCAGCGGCTCCAGGCCGTGCGCGGCCATCGCGGCGGCGAACGCGTCGCGGGTACGCAACGCCGGGCCGTAGCCCTCGGCGATGGTGCCGGCGGAGTGGTTGACGTAGACGATCCGCCGGTGGCCGAGATCCACCAGGTGACCGACCGCCTCCGCCACCGTCCGATCGAAGTCGATGTCCACGTACGACAATCCGGTGGTGTCGGCGGTACGGCCGATCAGCACCAGCGGCACGTCCAGCTCACGCAGCACGTCCACCCGTGGATCGCGCAGCTGCACCTCCATCAGCAGCGCACCGTCGAACATGCGCTGGCTGGCCAGCCGACGCAACTCGTCGCGGTCGCCGACACCGATGGGCGCGAGCACCAGGTGGTAGCCGGCAGCGCTGGCACCGGCCGCCGCGCCGGTGACGAAGGCGGTCTCGGTGGCCCCCAGGCCGCGCTCGTCCATCGGCAGCAGCAGACCCACGATCCGACTGCGCCGACTGGCCAGCCCGCGCGCCATGGCGTTGGGCTGGTAATCCAGCTCCGCCATGGCGGCGAGCACCTTCTCCCGGGTGGCCTGGGAGATCGGGCGGGCACCGGTCAGCACGTACGACACCGTGCTGACCGACACCTGGGCCAGGCGCGCCACGTCCTGCATGGTCGCCATCGCGGCACCTCCCCGTGGTGAGCCGGCCGCCGTGCGTACGCCGTCGAAGCGGTTAGTCGAAGCGTTTCGACGAACGTATGTGACGAATCCCGTCCCCGTCAATAGGCAGTCACGAATGAAAGGCTGCGCTCGGAGAGGGTCTTGACCAGCGCACGGGTGCCGTCCGGGCCTGCTCAGCCGTCGATGTTGAACTTGTCCAGCAGGGAGGGCGCGAGCAATCCGACGGAGGCCAGAACCGAGATGACGGTCAGTGCGGGGCGGACGATGGCCATCTCGGTGCGCCCGCCGGCCCGCAGAGCGATCTTGTTGGGCAGGCTGATCGGCGTCCACATCCGGCGTTTGATCGGAATCGGCCAGAGGATCGGCACCCCGGCTCTGGTGATCATGTCGCCGATGATGTGCACGAAGGAGCCCACCCCGACCGCCAGGCCGATCATCGGGTACCCCCGATCACCTGGCAGGTTGGCGGCGGTGACCACGGCCCCACCGGCCGAGATCAGGGTGACGATGAGCCAGCCCGCCCGCTCGGCCCACTTGTCGAACAACCCCCGCAGCGCCAGACCGATCATGAAGAACAGGATGCCGACGACCGCCCACTTGCCGAACCTCGCGCACAACGTGGTGGTGCCCCAGCCGACAAGCACGGTGAACGGAATCGTGTGGGTCAGCGTCCGGTGACCGTTGTTGCGCTTCGGATCGCGGCTGAGCTTGGTGGCGTAGTAGACGCCCAGCGAGATCTTCTCCACCACCTCGGCGATGAACAGCGAGAAGACGCCGAAGGTACGGGCCACCGTCGCGCCGCCCTTGTTACGGGTCACCTTGCCGGACAGATCAAGGTCGGGCAGCAACGCCCCACCCGCACAGACGGCGGTGCCCACGGCGAGAGCCAACGGAGACTGCTCGTAGTCGTAGAACTGCTGTAGCGCCCAGGACCCGCTCAGCCATACCGCCGCGCCGGACAGCGCGTGCGACGGTCCCATCATCTCGGTTGCCCTCCCCAGGGATCTTGAGCGCCAAAACTACGTCACTGTAGTTCGCCGCACCGCCGCAGGGGCATCACTGTTATGTCCACAAGGGACAGGATCGGAGCGTCTTCCGGAGACCGGGCCGACCACCAGGGAGTATGGCAGTCAGAGCCGGCTCGCCAGGGCACTGTGTCGGCCATGGGACGCGGCCTGCCGCCCAGGCGCTACCCGAGGAGACCGCACGGTTCTTCCGGCTGCTCGGGGGTTGCACGCGGGCCGGTCAGGCACCGGAATCGACGTGGCCCTGCTTCTCCTCGCCGGTGTCGAAGAACCTCGTCAGGTAGGCCGGCGGATCCAGTTCGCTGACCCGAACCAACGAGAAGACCTCAGCCCCATGCCCCGGCTCCTCAAACAGCCGGTATGCCTGAGCAAGTCCCACAAATTTCATGCCGGGCTGCTCCGCCGCATAACCGAGCGCCTCGCCCTCCGCCAAGGAAATCGCCTCGTCGAATCCCTCGGCGCGCCACAACGTCAGCCGCTCCTCGTACATCCGACTCGCCGAGTCGCCACCCGAGCGAAAGACGCAGCGTACGCAGAACCAGCCAACCTCGCCCTGCGTCTCCTCGTCTGGTCCTGTCACCCACACATCCTCGCGCTCTGGACAGCAGGGCCCGCAGCGAAGCCCATGTCTGCTGGACATGGCCGTACTCAGCCTGCCAACCAGCATCCCAAACTGGAATCACCCAAGTCACCCCACGCCGACGAGATAGCTCGCGACACAGCCTGACCGGAGAGACCATGAACCTGGCCATCTCCACGAGCGGTTGACCCAAGATCGAGTGCAAGCACATGCTGTCAACCTGGCGTCACGTGGGTGGCAGGCGCCGTGGTCGGTCGACTGCTTGGTTGTGCCGACGAGCGGATCGCACGTCGTTGGATCCCGACCAACGCCGGCTCTCGTTCACGTCGTCCGGTAATCGCGAACATGCAAATGCCTGGACGTCCCGTGGGCGGCAGACGAACGTCGATACCCCGCTGCATTGGACCTCTGGTATGAACATGTCGTCGATACTGGCGTCCACAGGACGGAATCGAAAGGCTTGATGTGGGAGAAATTCTCCGCGCAGACGACGGAATGCTCTACGAAGGCGACGACAAAGTCAGCGCTAAGTCCTTCGGCCGTCACGGCAGGCCAATACGATCCGAGACAGATATGGGCCGCGCTGTGGAAGGTGTCGTTCGCGAGGCGCGGCGCGGGCTTGCCATCAGTGGTGTGCGAGCAGGAAGCATCGAGTTTGGCCTAAAGCTAGATGCAGAGGCAGGGTTCGTAATCTCCAGGGGAACTGCTGACGCCAGCATTGTCTTCAAGCTCAACATCGAGGCCGACGGCCCAGCCACTCATCAGGGCATCTGATGTCTGTCGAACGTATGGCCAAGGTAATCGGCGTAGTCGGAGTCGTAATCATCTTCGCCTACTGGTATCCGGCGGACTGGTCCGGCAGTCAGTTCATCCGGGACTTCTACGCGAACACAGCCACGACCCTGCTGAGCATCTCGCTCACGGTGCTCCTCGTGGACCGCCTGTACGCCCGACGAGAAGCCGAATACCAGAAGCAGCAGTTGATCCGCGAAATGGGCTCAAGTGACAAAGGGTTCGCACTTCGTGCGGCGAAAGAGATTAGTGCGCAGGGTTGGCTGACCGATGGTAGCATACGCGACTGCGACCTATCCCAAGCAGCCCTTAGTGGAGCGTTTCTCAACGGCGCTGTCTTCAGTAGGGTGACGTTCGATGGAGCGTTCCTTGATCATGCCAGTATGAAAGGTGCGCGAATATCCGGGGGAACCTATCGTGCAACCCATTTCACCGATGCGGTGATGGACGATCTTGTTGTCGAAGATGGCGCGGACTTTATTGGTGCATACTTAGCGGGAGCCACGTTACGTCACGCACAGCTGGCTGGGGCGACGCTTGAGGAAACGGATTTTTTCCGCAGCGACCTCTCGAATGCGAACCTCACAGGTGCTCGCCTGCGACGCGCAAATCTTGCCGAAGCGGTTCTCGACGGAGCGAACCTCGAACGTGCGAACCTCGCGGACCTCCTGAACTGGGAGCAAATTTCGTCGATGAGGGGAACCCGCATCGCAGCGGTGGAGGAAGCGCCACCCGGATTCCGTGAACATGCGCTGAAACTCGGTGCGATCGGTGGGGCGGCAGACGGCACCGGAAAAATTCCACAGCCCACCCGCTCCGCCGGCGCCACGGTCCCCACAAGGCGCACAGGTCCAGCTGAAACTCAGAGCACAAACACCGACGAGGCCCCTGCTCCTACCTGAGGCTGCCTGCCCGCAGATCCTCGCCCGGCGCAGTGGCCGGGCGCAGTGTCAGTGGTGAGGCTGCGTTGTTTTCGCGGCCGGAGCTGTTGCGATCCTCGCCCGACGCAGTGGCCGGGCGCAGCTACTCATGAGCAGTTATAGCGATCCGGCGATGCGACTTGTGGTCACAGCCAGTCCGCGTTGCCCACCTAATCTACATCTCCCAGTTCGGAACCTCCCTAGGCCAGGGCGCCGTCCCCGGTCCCACGACCCGGTGTCCGCCAATGCTGAACCGACGAGGTTCCGTGCTGGAAATCAATCGGAGATAAGTGCTGGTGGTGGCCGCTGACCCAGCGGCCACCACCAGCTCAGGGATGGGGCTGCGGGTTACGGGGTGGGGGCGCGCAGGCTGGTGGTGAAGATGGTCCAGGAGGTGGGGGAGAAGGTCAGTACGGGGCCGTTGGGGTTCTTGCTGTCGCGGACGCCCACGCCGCCACCGGGCAGCGCGTCGGCGACTTCGACGCAGGCTCCCTGGTTGCCGCTGCGGCTGCTTTTGCGCCACTGGACAGTAGTGTCAGCCACGGGTGAATGCCTCCATTGTTGCGGTTATCAACGTCCTCGACGACTTCTCGTCGAGTGCTCGTGAGGTCACGTCGTCCCCACGCGAGTTTGTACGCTGCTACCTCGGTTGCCTTGTCGAGGTAGAGCGCACCGGTGAGGCTGTCGGCGTAGACCAGCGGAGGTTCCAGCGGTTCCGAGGTGCCGGGCACGGGCGGGAACGTACGTCGCGCGCTGTGGCCTAAAGACTGCATAGCGCGGCGTCCTGACCCGCCGACCGCCGTAAGCCTAGAGCTCGTTGATCCAGACGTGGTCGGGCAGGCCGAGGAGCAGGGCTCGCCGGGTCACTATCGGTAGCGTTGCCACACTGCGGAATTGTCGCCCGTCAGATAGGTACGTAGCCGATGGCCCAGCGTTTGCGCGACTTCGGGCCTGCCGGGAAGCTTGTCCATCACGCTGGTGACGAGTTGGAGTTCGCGCACCTCCCGTAGGAGTGGCCAGGACGGCGACGTTGCGAGGTCGAAGCCGTAGACCTCGGCGAACCTCTCATACGGCTCTTTGGGGTCACCGAAGCGGGTGACGCTGTGCACCAGTGGGACGAGGTCCCACTCGCGTGGCCCGATCGACAGCGAATCGAAGTCACACAAACGACCCGAAAGGACGTTGCCTACGTGAGCGTCGCCGTGCACGACACCGGTCGGCAGTTCCCACGTGGCAGCCGCGACCTGGGGCTCCAAGTCCTTACAGCGCTCGTGGAGTCGTGCCACGAGGTCGTCGAGAGTTAGCCCGACTTCTCTGAGTGCCCACTGTTGTGTGAACAGGAGGTCGTCAGCGGGAAGGCTGGCTAGCCCGGTCAGCCGGCGTCGAGCCGTGGCAACTGGTGACCAACGCGGCAGGAACGACGGCACCTCGGCGATGGCGTGCAGCCTCGCCAGCGGTTCGGCCAGTTCGACGGGATCGGGGCGGCCTGCCGGATGCGGGAGGTAGTGCCAGATTGTGGCCACCCACTCATCCACCACCACCGGTTGCGCGAGGCTGGTATCCAGCTCGACCGCCGGCACCTCGTGCTCCGTGAGTAGCGCCATCGCTCGGACGACGCGCCGTGCCCGCTCCTGTGCCACCTGGCCATGCGAGAGTCGCAGCACTCTGTCGCCGATCCTGTAGACCGCGTTGATCGTGTATCGCATGAGGTGCGCCTCGCCCGAGGCGAGTCCGGCCTGCTGGCGGACGGCGTCGAGTCCCCGCTGAATCTCGTCGGCAGCCTCAGCGGTCAGGGTGGTCGCCATACCCGCCAGGTTAGGTCACGCAGCCACCCGCGCCCGGATGGCTGTCACCACCTCCGACAACTGCTTGTCGCGACGCGCTTCGATGACATCCGCGACATCGCTGAGCCGATCGAGTAGCCGACGGGACCGCACATGTCGCGCAGCATCCAGGACTGCTTGGACGTGGGGCGCAACCTTGTCTTGTTCTCCGAGATGCGCGTACCCCAACGCCATCGTCACGTGGTCAAACGCGCCACTGCGCGACGTCTCGGTTCGCCGCTCCAACGCCCGGCCTGCATGCGTCAGCGCGAGGGCGGCATGTTGCTCGCGGTATTGGGAGTAGCGAGCCAAGGCCGAGTGGACAACCCCTGACATACCCTCCAAGTCGGCTGGCTCGCAGAAGAACCGAGTCCATTGGGGTGCTTGCGCCGTGTCGGCTCTGCCGATTTCGTCGCGAGCGCGTGCAAGTGAGTCGCGCATCGCAGGCGCGTTTCCCGTTCGGGCATGTGCCCAGGCGATGTTCGCGTGCAGGATCGCCACCGAGGTCAGACAGTTCGAGTTCGTGGCAACGATCTGACCGAGCTGGAAAAGGTGCAAGGCTTCAGCGGGGTCGCCTTGGTGGATGCTGACTCGACCGAGCCGATAGTAGGCGTCCGCCATCAGTGTTGAATCACCCGCCTGGTGGGCATAGACGAGGCCTTGCGCTAGGTGGCGGCGTGCCTCCATATGTTCACCCAGATCATGGGACATCCACCCAACAAGATTGTGCAAGTCCGCCAACTCGGCATGCAGCTCCGCAGACAGTTCGGGAGTTTGGCAGCGGCTGCGGGTGAGACAGCGCGCCCACACCAGGTAGCCCAATGCTGAATCGCGACAGGAGCCACCGCCGTATGTGGCATCCAACTCTCGATGACGTTGAGTAATGTCCCGCACGGTGGCTATGGCCTCCGGGCTCACGACCTCCGGCACTGAAACGGGTTGCTCGTCGACCCTGGGGAGCCAAACCTCGACGTTCGGTGAGCCGCCAACGGCGAAGCCGGCCAGTGCAGCAATGAACTGCCTTCGCTGCTCGGGCTCACCCAACGGCAGTGGCTCGGGGCAATGCTGCTCAGTCGATTCTGTCCCGTATCCGAGGCCCATCAAACCGCGCGGAATCTGGAGGCCCTCCGCGATGCGCGCAAGGACGTCGTAAGCCATCACCTGTCGGCCGCGCGTTATTTCGTAGACCTCGGACGCCGCGAATCCAGCAAGATCGGCAATGCGGCGTTGTGTCATGCCGTGACGCCGGTTCAACAGCATGAAGATTTGGCCTACATCTCGACGCGCCAAGGCACTTCGCATCGCCGGTTCATCCCGGCTCTTCGAAGTTAAGCGGGGTTGAGGTGTCCGCGGTGGCGGCGGGTGGTGGCT